>USGR01000025.1 GCA_900554165.1 uncultured Oscillospiraceae bacterium
TCATATCCAGATGGTTCGTCGGCTCATCCAGAAGCAGAATATCCGGCTTGCTCAACAGCAGCTTGATGAAGGCAATCTTTGTCTGCTGTCCACCGGAAAACTCGGACAGCGGTTTCTTTCGCTCTTCCTCGGAAAAGCCGAACTTACGGATGATTACATCATACTCTTTTTCAAAATAGTATCCGCCGTCTTCCTTGAATTTTTCTTCCATTGCGGTATAACGTGTCACGGCCTCTTCGGAATAATCAGTCTCAAGTGCCTGTGCCGCAGCTTCCAGTTCTTTTTTCCGGCGCTCCATCGGAGCAAAGACTTTACGCACTTCCTGCTCAAGCGTAACGGAAGGATCTTCAAACGCAATCTGTTTTAAGTAACCGATCTGCGGATTGCCTGCTTTTGCAATAAAAATTTCCTCATCACTGTCTCTTTTGTCCAGCTCCACATCCCCGTGGATCAGCTTTAAGAGCGTGGTTTTGCCGCAGCCGGACGGTCCGAATATCGTTATAAACTGCCCGCAGTTTACAGCCACGGATATATTGTCAAGCGCCGGTATATCGCTTTCCGGATATGTAAAGCTTAAATTGCTGATGCGCAGTATCTCCATTTCAGCCTCCCTGCTGCCGATAATAGCGTCGGCAGGAACAACAGCGCCCCATAGCATATATAAACCATTACGCTAAACGGGTCTACGTTTATAGCATCTGCCGCTGGATAATATGAAAATGCCGCTGTACCCGCCGCAAGTCCGGCAATAACAACGGCTGAAAGAAATGCCGTAACGGCAAAGAATACTGTGTCTGAACCTTTAAATCTAAACAGGCTATAGCTGCTCCGCTTTGCTGCGCCATAGCCCCGCGCACGCATGGAGCCGGCCGTCTCTACCGCCTCCTCAAGCGAGCGGGAAATATTAGCAGAAAACACGCGGGATGCTGTCTTAATACGGGAAATAAGCCCGCTGCCGCCTGCTATGCCCATGCATTTCTGCATAGACGACGATGTCTTAAGCTGTCTTGTAAACATCGGAACCAGTCGCATTATAACAGTTATAACCAACGCCGTTTTCGGCAGCGTGTTGGCAAACATATACATAAATTTATCATCCGTGAGTATGTAACCCATACATTTAAACCACAGCAGCACCGATATAAGTACGCCGGCAATGGCAAATCCGTAAAGCAGCGCCTCGACCGTAACGGCGCGAAGTCCTATATAAAACATGACCGTTTGGCCGCGGTGTACTACAAGCGGATTTATCAGCGAGGTCAGTAAAAAAACGATTATATAAAATTTTATGCCTTTAAAAGCTCGCCGCCCGCCAAATACCGCACAGCCGCAGACTGCCCCTATAAACGACAATATTATGAATACCGGGTGCATTACAAACATCGATATTCCTATTATAATCAAAAAGTAAATGGCGACGGGTGTTGGATGAATGAGTGTAAAATCCTTCATAGCAGTTCTCTTTAATTTAGATAATTTGTGTTTAGCATTAGCTAATTTCAGGCATAAGCCGCCGCACAATCAGCAGGCAGCGCGACGAATATATCACCGCTTTTATGCTGCGGCTCTATAACAGTCAACGCCGCTGTCCCGCATAATTTATGCAAATGACGTCAGCCGTTTTTGCGCACACTGCCACCGCATTATTTTAAGCAAAGCAAATTTCAGTTTAATATTGTACTGCGGTCGTCTGTATAAAAGTGATAGCGCCGATAGCGCGCATCCGTTATTAAATCAGCCTGCAATAATCCACCGTACGGCTATTGCAGCCGCTTTCTCGAACTGTTCAAACATGCCATTGCACAGAAGCGCGTCATGGCCGCCCTCAGCATAAAATCAATATGCTTTTGCAGCAGTCAATTGTTCAAAGCAGACTCCATTTTGTCAGTGGCCAATTTTGCCCCATTATTTTCCCGCATTGCCGGCTAAAAAACGATAGGTCTGCTCTGCGCTAATCAATGATAGCTTACATGCTATCTACTGCTTCAATTCCAAGTAAATCGAGATAAAGCATAAGCACTTTTCTCACAGTTATTATAAGCGCCGTCCAGTTCTGCCTTTTGGCCGCATTCGGCTCATCTATTATTCTGTTGTCGTGATAAAAGCGCGAGAACAGCGCCGCCGTTTGATATAAATTCTCACATATTACATTAGGTGCGCGGTCGGCCGCAGCCTTTACCACCGTTTCAGAGCTAAGCGCTATTTTCAAATACAGCTCGCGCTCAATATCGGAATATATCTCCGACGGCTTTATATCACTCTCATATGGAACGTTAAGCCTTTTAAGTATGGAATTTATGCGTGTTACTGTATATAAAATATACGGACCCGTTTTGCCCTCAAACGACAAAAACTTAGACATATCAAATATATAATCCTTAGACTTCTGATTTATCAAATCGCCGAATTTAATGGCGGCTATGCCGATTTTTTCCGCTTTATCAGCCCTTTGCTCATCATTTGCCTCATCATCCGTGCGGTCGGATTCATTTAACTTCTCAAGCGCCGCTGCCGAAGCCATATTAAGCAGCTCTTCCAGGCGCATCGTTCCGCCGTCGCGCGTTTTAAATGGCTTGCCGTCAGGGCCGTTGACGGTGCCGAAGCCCAAAAACTCAAGCGATGTATCATCCGGGATAAGCTGCGCAAGCCGCGCGCACCTGAACACCTGCTCAAAATGCAGCGACTGACGGCTGTCGGTTATATATATAAGCTTATCAGGCGAAAAATCGCGCTGGCGCTGTATTATTGTAGCAAGATCGGTGGTGGCGTATATATTTGAGCCGTCTGACTTTTTCACTATAACCGGCGGAATTTCGGCAGTGTCGTCATCCTTTACCACATCGACAACCAACGCGCCGTCGCTCTCCCTTACCAGACCTTTCTCATGCAGCGTATCCATAAGCTTATCTACGTATTTTTCAGCGTCGCTCTCACCGTACCAGCAGTCAAAGCTCACGTTCAGTCTGTCGTAAATTTGCTTTAAATCCGGTACAGACACCGCCATTATCTTTTTCCAAACCGCCATATAGCCAGCTTGCCCTTTCTGCAAATCCGCCGTCGCTTTCAGCGCCTCGCGCTTAAAGCCGTCGTCCTCCTTGCTCTTTTTGCTGGCAAATGGATATATCTCGCTTAAATCCTCAAGCGTTATGTCGGGGAAGGTATCGGAGTTTTCATCAAAGTCCGGTGCAAAGCAGCGCCAATCGGGATGGCGGTGTTTAAGCTCGGATATTATAAGGCCTATCTGCAGCCCCCAGTCGCCCAGATGTATATCGCCTATGACTCTTGCGCCGCAAGCCTTGAGTATCCGCTTAATCGACTCGCCTATAACCGCAGAACGCAGATGTCCTATGTGAAGCGGCTTTGCAACGTTCGGTCCGCCATAGTCTATCACTATAGTTTCTCCGGCATTTACTGCAGGGACTTCGCCGGCGGCGCCGCATGCAAATTTAAGCAGCTCGCTGTCAGACAAAGTGAGATTTATAAATCCGGGCCGCACGGCCTCCGCCTTTGAAAAAAGCGATTTGTCCATGGCCGCTACAACCTCGTCGGCTATCATAAACGGCGCTTTTTTGTAGCGTTTTGCACCCTCAAACGCGCCGTTGCATTGAAATTGACAAAGGTCAAGCCTGTCGGACATAGTTACTCTTCCCATTGACCTGTCATATCCGCATTTTTCAAAAGCATCACCGACTATGCCGGCTAAAAATTCTGTTATAATCTCCATTATTTTCCCCTTCTGAAAGCTGTGTTATTTTTATTTATTTAATATTTATACTTTACTATAAACGCCCGCAAAAATCAATGCTTTATGCGTCTGACGGCAAAGCGCAACGCTCTGCCGCATATAGATTTTACTCCTCTGCTTTTGCAGATTATGGCAGTCCACCGCTTCTAAAAAAGTCTAAAGCAAACTTTTGATATAGAAATGAAGCATGGTTCAAACTTCCGGCTTAGGCTGTGCCGGGCGATGACGCATTCGGTGGGCAAGCTGTCGCTTAAAATCGGTGAAAGACTACTCTCCTAAAATGCCGGCGGATTATATTAATGCGAAATCAAATTTTATAATTATAGTTCACGCACAGCGACTGCCAAAGCTGTTATTTTCTCTTGTCTTTCTACCTATGCCAAGCAACTATTTTCATATACTCATACCACAAAAATTATGCTTTCTCTCAGCCGCCGTATTTGCCTCCCTTTCCATTTGGGATATAATTAAAGCAATCCGGCGGCACTGCCGGATTGCTTTAGATTTGTTATATTTTACTCTAATAGTCATCACTAATGCAGCCATTAAACAAATTTTTAATAACTGCATTGCTGTGCTCAATATTCGACAGCATGGTAAGAAAGACCTCGGCCACCCTTTATTCTTCCCACAATTTCCGCAATAAGCTCTTAACACAGTGGTATGTCTCATTTATTTTTCGCTTAAAGATGCGGCGAAAATCTTTGCCATGAAATCAACATTATAATAATCTCAATAATATTAACGCAATAGAGAATAGGATTTCTAATTTTTAAGAAAGTTGACTTTTCAAAACAAATTCTTCTCTTTTAAAATCTACGCCAGTTTATAAGGCCTTGCGTCATAATAAAGCAGAAGCTGCTTTAAAGCATCAATATGATTTGCTTTTTTTAAGCATCTTCGCAAGCTCTTTAAACGATGGCCGCTGTCCGTACATAAGCGTACCCAGGCGGTATATTTTCGAGGCGAGCACACCTATACCGGCGGCAGAGAGCGCCGTAAGCGCTATTGAAATAATTATTCCGTATATCGGCACGTCGGTTACGCAAATTCTTACAAACATTACAAACGGCGTAAAAACGGGGATATAGGAAAGTATTGTAACAACAAGGCTGTTCGGCGACGCCATTGCGGCGAATGCTCCGAAAAAGCCTATCAGCACAAGCACTATGACTGGAACCGCTACGGTGTTTATCTCCTCAACGCGGTTGACAAGCGAGCCCAGCGCGCCGTAAAGAGCCGCAAAAATGAAGAAGCCCAGCACATAGAATATAACCGCATATATGACTATATTCACCGGCATGTTGAATATCCTCGATATAAATTCATACTGCGACCAGAATCTGCTGTTTATATTGTAAAACACCAGTACCGCCGCAAGCCATATGCCTATCTGCGTAAGCCCCGCCGTGCCGGTGCCGAGTATTTTGCCGAATATCAGGTTGTTGGGTTTTGCCGAGGTAATGAGCAGCTCCATAGCGCGGGAGCTTTTTTCGGTAGCCACCGTCGTCGCCACCATCTGCCCATATAGAATTATGCTTATATAAAGCAGCATTAGCAGTACATAGGTATAAACATACGTGTCGCCAAAGCCGCTGCCGCCTGATTCTATCACCGTGAGCTGCGGCGCGGTCATAAGCGCAGATATCTGCTCTTGACTAAGCCCCGCTTCATTATAAAGGCTGAGCTGATATTTTGCTTTTACCGCAGCGTATATCTCATCAGAATAAATGCCCGTGGTTATGCCGTTGCTTTTGCTCATATAGGTATAGTCTGTTTCTGTATTTATGAAAAATACTCCGTCATATTCGCCGTTTGCTATGCTGTCATTTATTTCCATATCATCAGTGCTGCCCTCCGACTGCAAAGTAACGTTGTACGCCGGCAGCATATTCTCCGCTTCTTCTTTTCCCGAAAAGAGGCCTATTTTGTCAACTATTAGTAAATTTTTTGTCCGCTCAACGGCCGCCGGAGTATTTTCGCCGCCGCTTGCGCCGGCGTTGTCGCCAAGTATGCCGCCAATGGAGTCTGACAGCAGCGGCGGCACTGTCAGAAACAGTATAATCAGCGCCGTTATAACTATGGTGAATACTAAAAACACCTTATTTCTCATATAATTGCCGTATTCATATAAAAATACCGTTTTAAGCTGTTTCATTATTCTTCACCCGCCTTTTCCACAAATATTTCCTCAAGCGTCGGCTCAAGAATTTCATATTTGTCTAAGTTTATGTCAGAATCTATAAGCATTCTCAGCAGCTTATCCTTGTCGTTTGCCTCTTTAAGCTTTATTACCGCCTCGCCTTGCTCTTTTGACTCTATGCTTTCGGCAAGTCCGCCTATATCAAGCTGTGACAGCTTTCCCTTTATATCTGGAATATCGGCGCAGACCAGCACCCTGCTGCGGTCATATCCCCGCTTTATCTCTTTAAGATTGCCGCTAAGCACTATTCTGCCCTGATTAAGCATGGCTATATTGTCGCAGAACTGCTCAACATATCCCATTTGATGCGATGAAAACAGTACTATTTTATTGCTGTCTATCAGCTCGCCTACTATATCTTTAAGCATTTGCGCGTTTACCGGGTCGAGGCCGGAAAAGGGCTCGTCGAGTATAATTATGTCCGGGTCGTTTACAAGCGTCGCCGCAAGCTGTATTTTCTGCTGATTGCCCTTTGATAGAGTATTAAGCTTTTTGTCAGCGTATTCCGTCATGCCGACGCGGGCAAGCCAGCGCATTGCCGACTCCTTTGCGTCGTGGCGGTTCATTCCCCGAAGCATGCCAACATATATTATCTGATTAAGTATTATTTGCTTTGGATACAGCCCGCGCTCCTCCGGCAGGTAGCCAAACGTCTTGCCCGACTGAGATACTTTTAGCCCATCAATTTCAATTTTACCCGAATCCGGCGGGAAAACACCCATTATTATCCTTATTATTGTCGTTTTGCCGGCGCCGTTTCGCCCTAAAAGTCCAAGTGCGGCTCCGCTCTCGCATTCAAAATTCACGCCCTTAAGCACATGCTTTGATGCAAACGACTTTTCTATATCCCTTACCAGCAGGCGCATATTATTCCCCTTTCTATACTGCAAAACTTAATACAGCCATTTATTTATTATTAGTCAGGCATATCTGAATATATACAGCAGTATTATAATATACACCCCATTAAACTGCAACATAAACAACAAGAATCTATGACCTATTTTCGATGTATTCTTGTAAAAGAAATGTAAAATGCTTGTAAATTTTTTTACTTTGTGTTATTATAATAAATATTTTTCATTTTTAATTTATTTATTAGAATAAATTTTATGTAAATATAACAAGAAAGAAGGCGTGTTAATGTTAAAAATATTTAAATGCTTTTTAGGACTGTTTATGTCGTTTGCTATAGCCGCCTCGGCTCTTGGCAGTGCTCCTGCCGCAGCTTTATTAAGCGCTGAGGGCAGCAGTGCATCCTATCAGATGAAAGAGGTTTATGAGCCGGAGACGTCGATTATAGCTCCGCCCACAGTTATCACAAAAATTGATACGGAAAAAAAGCTTAACTCACTCAATACCGACGGCAAGCGCACTCAAGTGGCATCGTTTGAAATTGCAGATTCAAGTCTAAACGTATCTGTAGGCGATACTTCATACACAATCGCTCAGATATTTGACGCATGTGCGACCGCTGTTATTCCGATGTTTACTACATCTGACTCTGTTACCGCAGAAGCTTTTGCAAATTATGTTGTTGAAAACGAAATGTACGACGTTATGCTGGCGTCTGATAATACAGATGTTTTGCTGGCGGCGCATGGCATAGAACCCTGTGCAATACGCTATGCATATCTTGCCGGCGCCGTTTCAGAGGAAAATAGTGCGTCCCAGATTGCTCTCGACACTCACATTGGCAACGCGACTATAGCGATAATTTCTCAGGACGAAGCTCTCAGCAGAGATGATGCTGAATACCTACAGCTGCGCGGCATAGCTGTATGGCTCGACTCCGGTGTTGACAGCGACAAACAGCGTGTTTTTGACGCCGTTGACTGCGGCGCAAACGGCGTAACAGTTGAAAATTTTAATACGGCCTATAACCTTTACGGCAAGGTTAAAGATGAAGAGCCGGTATCAATCCGCAAGTCATTTATAGTAGGACACAGAGGCGCTCCTACTGCTGCGCCTGAAAATTCGCTCGCAAGCTATGAAAAGACCATAAGCCTTGGCGGCGACGCGATAGAAACTGATGTGTGGATGCTGGCCGATGGTTCACTTATCTGCAATCACAACGGCTCATTAGACGGCTACACCACCGACACGACAGCCAAAGGCTTAATAACAAGATATACGTGGGATGAACTCAGCCAGTATACTCTTAAAGCCCAGGGTGCATTTGACAGTGAGCAGTTCTGCAAGCTCGAATGGCTGTTTGAGCTGCTTCAGAAAAATCCTGACATTATTACTTTCCTTGAAATTAAGGATACTCGCAGAGAAGCAACTAAAGCCATGGTAAAGCTTATGGAAGATATGAAAGTAGAGCAGCAGGTGTTTTTTATTTCCTTCGGCGGTAACTGCCTTGAATATGTAAATGAATTTGCTCCCTACTGCGGCACAGGATATCTTACTAGTCCTAAGTATAGTGCTTCGCTGTCAGTAAATGAAAATTTAAAAATCGTTATGGATTCTCTTGGCGGCTTAGCTGCCACCGCTGACTATATTTACGGTACGGGCGACGAAAATATAATTCACAATGCCGACTTTGTAAAGGCGGCGGCTCACCGCGGAATACTTATGCAGGCATGGACTATCAGCAATGAAGATGATTTAGTTATGCTTGCCAAAAACGGCGTAACCAGCATAACCACTAATTATCCCACATGGTCAAAAAATGAAAATCTGCATACATATGAGAGTATAACCGCCGAAACCCTTTTCCCTGCAGACTATACGGTATTAATTATATGCATATGCGCCGTGGTCGCTGCAGCAGTAATTGTCATAGTATGCGTAGCTGTTTTCAAAAGCAGGAAAAAGAAGAATTCATAATCTTTAATGCCCAATAAAAGCCAAAAAGCAGGCCTTTGATTTTCAATGCCTGCTTTTTGTTGTCGCTTTGAGCATAACAAAGTCAACGGTTCTGCCGTGGGTAGAAAAAAGCTTGGAAAAAATTAGTGGAAACTGATGGTAAGGTCAAAGAAGTAGATCTGTTTTCCCCCAAGAGAAAATTTCATAAGAGGAAATATACAAAAGCCTAAGAAACGCTATAAGTCCAAACAGAGAGAAATATGACTAACTTACCAGCCGCCGGGCGAGCGATGCAATGATAATCAGTACCCTTTCTAACGGTCAGCAAGTTCTTGCCCCTCGTGGGCTGTGCATACCACTATTTTACTAAGGGTTTTGATTTAATCTGTATTGGCTTAAGATTTTAATCTCTTCTATCAAAAGCGGCGGAATTGCACATATCACGAAAGCAGTTTCATAACCTCGTTTCGGGTGCGGGCGTCAGATTTCATTCCGCCTCTTAACGCAGACGT
>USGR01000026.1 GCA_900554165.1 uncultured Oscillospiraceae bacterium
CGCCATAATTATAAAGGCTTCGTTAAAATATTTCCTGCCTTACATGACAATTAGTATATAAAATCAGATATTAAACTTTATAATGAGCTATTTAAACAATTCATTTTCTAAATTCTGTATTCTCTCTCTGCGCGCTGATTCTGCCCTCTTATCGACAGTATACTCTCCGTTTTCGTAATTTAT
The DNA here is from genome assembly GCA_900554165.1 of uncultured Oscillospiraceae bacterium. The sequence continues at coordinate 184 of USGR01000026.1, forward strand.
TACGCTGCCTTCTTTTACTCCTTTAGGCAAATCGCTAAGCTTTATCTCGGACATATTCCGCTTCTCGTCCTCACACACGGCGATATCGCCTTCTATCCTGTCAATTATATATCTCATAATAAACTCCATGATTCTTTATGCTTTTATTATAATTATTATTGGCATGTAAGTTATTTAAAAATCACATGTCAATTATCGGTTTTTAAGTAGTAATAAATATCGTCTATTATAAATGTGATATTTCCATTATAGTCTGTCCTGAGTATTCTGCTGCCAAAAGAGTTAACACGGCTCAGCACTTCATCCGTAGGATGTCCGAAAGTATTCCCTTTCCCCGCGCAGAAAACAACATATTCCGGCGATACGGCCGTCAAAAATTTATCTGTAGTAGAGGTTTTGCTGCCGTGATGCCCGGCTTTCAGCACATCAGCTTTTAAGCTGTTCCCATATACGTTTATCAAGTCCTGCTCAGCGTCTTCCTCGGCATCTCCGGTTATAAGAAAGCTTAAAGCCTTTGTTTCGACCTTTAATATAAGTGATAAATTATTCTCATTTCCGACATATTCGCCGACCGGCCCGATTACAGTAATATTCGTCTCGCCAACATCTATTTTCATGTTTATATACGGCTCTGCTTTTGCTACGCCGTTTTCAGACACAGCCGCTTTAAGCCTTTCATAAGCAGAAGCGTCGGCATCGCCCGATGGATTTGCTTCCTGCATAATTATCCGCTTGGCGCCGATTTTATCTATAATATCTGCAAAAGAGCCCATGTGGTCCTCGTGCGGATGTGTTGCCACCAGATAGTCAATCTCCTTTATTCCAAGCGTAAGCAAGTACCTTATTAACTCATCCGACGCGCTGTAAGGGCCGCTGTCTATAACCGCCGTCTCACTTTCGCTCATTATAATCATGCAATCGCCCTGACCAACATCTGCGAATATTATACGCGTATCGTTTTTATATGCGTCCTTGCCCAAGCCGACGCTCGTGTAAATAAAATTCCATATATTAGTTTTGCCAAAATAATCTGTGGCGGTTATTACTATCGATATAACGACAAAGACGGCTATTATTATGGTGCAAAGGCTCAGCTTTATCTTTCTGCTGCTCTTTCCCACACGCTTTCCTCCAAACTACGCCGTCTTTTAAACCCATTTTATTTAGATTTTGCTCGTTTGACTTATCCGTAAAAATATTTATAAGAAAACAGCCGATAATGCGGAATGTCCACATCGAAAATTAAAATTAAACAAGCGCCTAAAGCTTTACGCGTCCAGGCTTTAAGCTTTAACAGTACTTCGCCGGCGATGCGTTTTATTCATATATCTGCGCCGCTTTATGCATATACACCAGCAAAAGCCATCGTATAAGCCTGCACATCTGCCAACGCATTTACACATCCTCCGGCATATCTGATGAACGAGCTTTCATTTCCATCCACTGCTGCTTGGTAATAAGCACCTTGCGCGGCTTTGAGCCCTCGCTCGGCCCGACTATTCCACGCTGCTCCATTTCGTCCACTATTCTCGCCGCTCTCGCATATCCAAGCTTAAGCTTGCGCTGCAGCAGCGATGTCGCCGCCTGGCCGGCGTCGACCACTACATCTACAGCCGCTTCAAACATAACGTCAGTGTCGCCGTCCTGTGTGCCGCCGCCCTTGGACTTTTCTGCCACCGTCTGACGCTCTATCTCCTGCATTACGTCTTCGTCATATTCTGATTCCCCCGACGTCTTTACAAAGTCCACTATGCTCTCTATTTCCTTGTCTGTAACAAAGCAGCCCTGCACGCGCTTCGGCTTGGACATGCCGACAGGGTAAAACAGCATATCGCCGCGGCCGAGCAGCTTTTCTGCGCCGCCCATGTCGAGTATTGTGCGTGAGTCGACCTGCTGCGCAACCGTAAGAGCTATTCGGCTTGGTATGTTCGCCTTAATGGTTCCCGTTATAACGTCAACCGACGGGCGCTGAGTCGCTATTACAAGATGCATTCCCGCCGCTCTCGCCATCTGCGCGAGTCGGCAAATAGAGTCCTCAACCTCGTTGGGCGCCGCCATCATGAGGTCGGCAAGCTCGTCTATTATTATCACAATATGCGGCAGCTTCTCTATGTCCTCGCTTATCTCCGCCATTTCGTTATAGCCGTCCATGTTCCTTACACCGTTGTCGGAGAAAAGCTTATACCGCCTCAGCATTTCCGTCACCGCCCAGCCGAGGGCGCCCGCCGCTCTGCGCGGGTCGGTAACGACTGGAACTATCATGTGCGGTATGCCGTTGTATACGCCGAGCTCGACCTGCTTGGGGTCTATCATAAGCAGTTTGACCTCGTCCGGCGTGGCCTTATAAAGCAGGCTTATTATCATGGAATTTACACACACCGATTTACCTGAGCCGGTAGCGCCGGCTATAAGCAGATGCGGCATCTTCGCAAGGTCTGCTAATACTATTGAGCCGGTTATGTCCTTGCCGAGCACAACCGTCAGCTTTGATTTTGCCTCTCTGAACGCCGCGCTGTCTATAAGCTCTCTTATGCCGACAATGTCTGTCTGCTTGTTCGGCACTTCTATTCCCACCGCCGGCTTATTGGGTATAGGCGCCTCTATCCTGACACCGGCCGCCGCCAAATTAAGGGCGATGTCGTCGGCAAGGCCTGTTATTTTGCTTATTTTTACGCCGGCTGACGGCTGCAGCTCATATCTCGTAACCGTCGGGCCGCGGCTTATATCTATTATCCGCGTCTCTACGCCAAAGCTGCGGAGCACGTCCACCAGCTTGTCGGCGTTGTGCTTAAGCTCTGCCGTTGTATCAGCGCGGGCCGTCTTTTTCGTCTTGTTAAGGAGTGTAACGGGCGGCATTCTGTAATGGCTGCCTTCCTTTTCCATCACAACGCCGGCACCCTCCGGCACCTCAAACGGCGGTTTTTCCTCCGTATTGGATTTATCCGAACCTTCTATTATCTCCTCTATCGTCTTTGGCGGCGGAGTCATGCCGCTGTCCGCCTTTTCGCCTATAGACTGAGCATGCGATTTTATTATCTCCGTCTGACGCTCTAACGCTTCGTTCTCCTGCTCTTCAATGCTGCTTACCTTGTCGCTTATTTTTAATTTGCCCGCAGATTTTTTGGCGCTGGATTTAGCTTTGCCGTCTTCATCGCCGAGCGGCACATCTATATTAAACCTGGCCTTTTGAGGAACCTCATCCTCCGCCTCTTCTTCCATCTCCTGCACATGACGCATATACGCCTCCTCCGCCGACTTAGCCGTGCTTGTAACGGGGCGCGTGATATATTTGAAAAACATTATGAGCGTCATGCCGGTAACCAGCATGAAGAAAATAAATATCAGAAGTATTATTGTTATAATAGCGCCGGTGCGGCCGAACAGATGATAAATCGGCCAGCCGACAAGCGCGCCGAAAAATCCGCCGCCGACGTTGCCGACGCCGGTATTATACGCGCTGACAATATATTCGCCAAACGACGCGTCTATTCCCGACGCTCTCACAATATCCACCGCCGCGCATATAAGCACTATAAGCACTGCCGACTGCCATACCTTTGTGCCGGTCTTGCCTATCGGCTTGTCGAGCGCCGTCATAATAGCGACATAACCCAGCAAAAACGGCCAGATGTACGTGCACACACCGAAAAGTCCAAATAGGAAATTATGCATTATGCTCCATACATTCTGTCCCCTTATAAATACCAAAAACAGAAGAAATACCGCAGCAGCAAAGGTAATCACCGCAGCTATCTGACGTCTGGCTCTTTTTTTATTATTTTCATATGTACTGCTGCCCTTTGCCGGCGCACGCTTTGTCTGCTTTGCCGTAGCCATATATCCTCCTAAATTTTATAATATCAATTATACATACTTTTCCATTTAACATAATACCATTATAGCACATGCTGTCTTATTTTACAATCATTCAAAACCAACGATTGCTTTTGATACTGCAGAAATCGGCCAGTGCAGAGATAACAGCTTTCAGGCTCAGCTTTAGGCATAGGTACTTGAATATATTAGATGCTTAAACATAAACGAAGCTGTCCGAAAAAGCAATGCGTACAGCACAGACTTTTATATTAAATATTGCCGGCAAGCTCATGCCGCGGTTTTCATTAATCATGCAGCAAAAACATCCGGCAGATATTTTCTGCCGGATGTAATTTAGCTATTTAACTATAAGATAACTGTATCAACAAGCAGGACACGCTGTCACTTTAATTTACGCAAAGCTTATATGTCCAACAAACAACTCTGCTGCAGAAACAGCGGCGCAGAACACGCCCATTGCTATGCAGTATATCCCGAATATATTAAATTTATCCCTTTTCACAAGCAGCTGCAAAAGTCTTATTGCAAAAATTCCTACAACCGCAGATACGGCAATTCCTATTATTATCGGCACCGCTATGCCGGGTTCAGCCTGCTCTCCCGATAATACAAACTTTAATATTTTATAGGCGTTTGCTGCAAGTATTGCGGGTATTCCTATGATAAAGGAGAAATCCACCGCAGTTGACTTGCTGTAACCCAGCAAAAGCGCTATCGCTATTGTCGAGCCGGAGCGCGACACGCCGGGGAGTGCGGCAAGACCCTGAAAAAATCCTATCGCTAAAGCTGCCGGGACTGTTATTGCCGTTTTCTTAAGCTTTCTGCCCTTTGCCGCCTGCGCTGCAAACAGCATCATTATGCCGGAGAATACAAACGATACCGCTTCTACCCACAAATTGTTGTCCGATGCAGCGGCTTCCATATAGTCCGAAAAGAAATAAAGCACGCCGAGCGGTATCAGCGATATCACTACCATTACAAGGAAGCGGCGATTATCTGACATTTTGCTCCATGAAAATTTACCTGTAAAAATGTCTTTTATAGTCCTGCCGGCTTCAAGTATCAGCGACCAAATCCTTTTGCGGAACATTATAAATACCGCTAAAAGGGTACCCAAGTGCAGCAGCACCACAAACAGCAGCGGGTCCTCGGTACCGCTGCCAAAAAAATGGTTAAACACCGATAAATGCCCGTCGCTCGATATCGGCAAAAATTCTGTTATTCCCTGAAGTATGCCCTGAAATAAAGCGTATATCCAACTCAAATTTATATCCCCCGCTTACCTGTTTACTTTAACCGGCCAATTAATATATATGTCTGGCATATAAGCATTACCACATTAAATAAGTATTAACGCCTGCCGATACCGCATTGATATTATATTGAGCGGTTAATTGTATAAAACTCAGTTAACATAAGTCTCTGCTATTATAACACAGTATTCGCCTTTAAAGATACATATATAATTATTTTTTTCTAAATCTTTTCTTAAATCTTACAAAACCGTACAGATTTATAAATAAAAATCTTTACAGGCTCACTGCATTATAAAATATCTTTAAGCTTTTCTTTTACTTCTTCAATAGAAATACCCATGCCTTTAGCGATATTCGCTAAATCATCATACTCGGCCTTGCGGCGCGTAATGCCCCAGCCGGAGGATGTTTTTATTCTGACGTCGCCATATTCCGTCGTTACCTTTTGCACATTTCTGTCAAGAGTATAACGGTTGCTTTTATATTCTCTTACGCCAAGCGTTGTGGTATGCTGGAAAATAATTTTCAGCATTGCCTCCTTTTGACTGTCTTTGCACATGCAGCAAAGCAGCACGCCGGGGCGGTTCTTCTTCATTCCCACTGGTATTGTATAAACATCCAGCGCTCCCGCCTCAAAGAGCCGTTCAGTCACGTACCCCACCGCTTCGGGCGTAATGTCATCCATATTGCAGCAAAGCTCCGATATACTGCTCTCTGTATCCGTCTCCCCCATAAGCGCCCTGACGCAGTTGGCCCTTTCAAAGTCCTTTTTGCCCAAGCCATAACCTATTTTGCTTACTCGCATTGCCGGCTGTGCGCCGAAATCATGCACAAAATATTTCAGCAGCGCCGCACCCGTGGGAGTGCAAAGCTCTCCCTCAATCTCACCGCCGTATGTCGGAATACCCATAAGTATCCTTGCGGTTGCCGGCGCCGGCACCGGCAAAACGCCGTGAGCGCATCTTACTGAACCGCTGCCCACATGAACGTAAGAAGATATTATGCGCTCAGGCTTCAGCTCGTCAATAAGCATGCATACGGCTGTTATATCGGCTATAGCGTCCATAGCGCCGACCTCGTGGAAATGCACCTCGCTCACCGGCCGGCCGTGAACCTTGCTTTCGGCCTGCGCAATAATGCTGTATACATTCATTACGTTTGTTTTAACACTATTTGAAACAATTAGCCCGTTTACTATCTTCTCAATGTCGCTCATGCCGGCATGGTGATGGCCGTGATGTGCGTCTTGGTGCATGCGCTCATGCATCAAATTTTGATGGCCGGCGCCGTCAGCTTCATCATGCTGATGAAAATGTCCGCATGTATTGGAATTATTGCTAAAATCGGCATTTTCTGCGCTCAATTCGCCGCCATGATGATGAAAATGGGTGTCCGTGCCTGAAAATTCATCTGTGCCGAACGGGCAGCTATGCATATTATTCTCACTGTGCATATCGTGCAAGTGCGTACCATTGTGCCCATTTGTGTGCATATGTTCATGCGAATGATTATGCGCGCACTCTTCTTCTCCATTTATCAAAACAGATACATATGTGCCGGTTATTCCGCATTTCGCGCCATGCTCAGCTTTAATCTTTACATTCTCAAGGCCTATATTGTTAAGTCTTTCAATAAACTTTTCAGGATGAGGGTGAAGCTCCAAAAGTGCGGCGGTAAGCATATCGCCGGCGGCGCCCATTGAGCAGTCCAAATATAATGTTTTCACTTCACATTTCCACCTTTCAAGTGATTTATCGTACTTGCAAGATAAGCAGCTCCGAAGCCGTTGTCTATGTTGACAACGCCAACACCGCTTGAACAGGAGTTGAGCATAGAAAGCAGTGCGGACAACCCGCCGAAGTTTGCGCCATATCCCACGCTGGTCGGTACGGCGATTACCGGGCAGTCGGACAGTCCGCCTATGACGCTGGCCAGCGCGCCCTCCATGCCCGCTATGGCTATTATCACCTGCGCCGACATTATTTCGTCTATGTGTGAAAGCAGCCGGTGAAGTCCCGATACTCCTATGTCATAAAGCCGCACTGTCTCATTTCTTAATGCTTCTGCCGTTACGGCGGCTTCCTCCGCCACCGGCATATCGCTGGTGCCGCCGGTAGCTATGACTATTTTGCCATTGCCGTCCGGCTTCGGCATGCTGCCTATTATGCCGATTTTGCCGTACTCATTATAGTTAAGCGGCATTTTTTTTGCTATACTCTCCGCCTGTTCCGGCTTCAGCCGGGTAATTAGTATTGTTTCCTGACCGTTTTCTGTCATAGCTTTGGAAATCTCAATTATCTGCTGTGCCGTTTTACTTTCGCCGTAAATTACCTCCGCTGCGCCCTGTCTTAAGGCGCGGTGGAAGTCGGGCTTGGCAAAGCCAAGGTCTTTAAACGGCTCCTGTTTCAGGGTGAGCATGGCTTCGTCCGCCGAAACTTTGCCCTCCGATACCTTGCAGAGCAATTCATATATCCCGCTTTGTCTCATTTATTTCACTTCCAGTTATAGATTTAGCCGTATGTCTAAGATATAAAATCTGCCGCCAAAGATGCATAAATGCCGGCAATTCCCGCTGACAGCATATATGCTGCGCCCCAAAGTAGGCTATTTTGTCATAATTTTAATCGGAATGTATAATAACTCAAAATGCGCTGATATATAAGGCTGCGCTTAAAAGCCGACTCTCACAATTTTTCATGCTGCAGCATACGCCGGACAAATACATGCGGCAAAATCCAAATTTATGTAGCTTTATCTTGTGTTAAGGTCTAAAAGCACATCGTCAAACATCGGCTTTAAATTGTTTAATATTTCTTCCCTGTTCTCTATAATAAGCGGCAGCTGCTCTTTCTTTAGCTGTATTCGCGCCGCGCCATTATACACCCTAACTCTAAAATCTGAAAAGCCCAGCTTAAAAAGCAGGCTTTCGGACTTCTCCACCTTTTTAAGCACTTCTGACGTTATTTTTTCACCCTGATGTATTCGCGTGGCAAGGCAGGAATAAGACGGCATATCCCATGTAAACAGCCCCGCCTCTTTTGAAAGGCGGCGTATCTCCGACTTTGAAATTCCGCACTCTTTTAGGGGAGAAATCACTCCTAACTCTTTGGCCGCCGCCATGCCCGGACGCTCTGCAGCATTATCGTCGGCGTTTGTCCCGTCAATAATCAGATTATAGCCTTCCTTTTTGGCGGCCGCCTTAACGGCGCCGAGCATAACCGATTTGCAGAAATAGCATCGCATGTTTGTATTGTCGCATATGTCGGCTGTGTTTAATATGTCAAGCTCAATAATTTCGGCGTCGGTTCCAAGCATTTTGCCGATATTCACAGCGTCTTTCACAGCAAATTCCGGCACGAACGCTGTCTTTACCATAAAGGGCTTTACATCCGCCTTATTTTTTACCGCTTCATACAGCAGATATGCCGAATCAACACCGCCGGAAAATGCAAGTGCAGCTTTTCTATGTAAAGCAAAAAAGTCTTCCAGCGTCATTCAGCCGCACCTCCAAATTCCATTTTTATTGCCAAGTGGCGGCAAAAGCCACCAAAAAATTATTTAAGCCATTATAGTAAATATTTCCTACACAAGTATAACATATCCGGCTTCAAAAGAAAATCCGGCAAAAAACTTTACTGCTGTTTTACAAGGTAAAAGCTGCCAGTGAATTGGAGATTTTACCTACCTTTTCTATGAACTGATACTTTCTCAATATATAAGGGACATTGGGTTATATTATAGTATTGCACATTCCACCATATGTACAAGGCAAAATAACCGCACGATTGCAGTGTCGCATATTTTTCAAATTTAAAACCTGATTTTTCGGAAAACATTTGCTAAACTAAAGCTTTTTCGTTCTACCATAATTTGTTTCTCTAAACAGTTTTTTCTCGCTTAAAGGCACAATAAAAGCCCGATATAATCG
>USGR01000027.1 GCA_900554165.1 uncultured Oscillospiraceae bacterium
GTCAGCGGGAGTTCAATGACTAAATCTACGCCGCTTTTAAGAGCACATTCGGTGCGCGGCCATTTAGACATAATCGCCGTTTCTCCGCGCTGAACGAAATTGCCGCTCATGACGGCGACTATATGCGAGTATCCCATGTCTCTCAGCCTGTGTATGAGATATAGATGTCCGTTATGAAATGGATTATACTCGGCTATAATACCGCAGATTTTCAAAAATAACACCTCAAAACCGTTAAAAATGGTTGAAATTGAAGTTTTTGTATTATATTATATAATATGTGACGTTATAAATAAATTCTAACACAAAGGACAAATTATAACAACAGCACAAAAAGAAATGATAGTGGAGTGAAAAGAATATATGAAAATCCTTGTTATCAACGCTGGCAGCTCTTCGCTTAAATATCAGCTAATAAACATCGACGACGAGTCGGTAATTGCCAAGGGTATGTGCGAGCGCATAGGTATCGACGGCAAGATAAAGCACACGGCTTTTGACGGAAGAGAGTATGTTGAAGAAGCAGAGATGAAAAATCATACTGAAGCGTTTAAGTATGTTGAGTATGCTTTGGTAAAGAGTGAAGCGGCCGTTTTAAAATCGATGTCAGAGATAGGCGCAGTCGGGCATAGAATAGTACAGGGTGGCGCGATATTTAACAAGCCTGAGCTTGTAAATGAGGATGTAATAGAGAAAATACTCGAACTGAGCGAGCTCGCACCGCTTCACAATATAGGCAGCGTACAGGGCATACGTGCATGTATAGAGTGTCTGGGCAAAGATTTGCCGCAGGTAGTGGTGTTTGACAACGCCTTCCACAGCACTATGCCGCAGCACGCATATATGTATGCTATACCGTATGAATATTATGAAAAGTACGCCATACGCCGTTACGGCTTTCACGGCACATCGCATAAATATGTCAGCGCCAAATGCGCTGAGGTAATGGGCAGGGATATATCCGAGCTCAAGCTCATCACCTGCCACTTGGGAAACGGCTCGTCAATCTCTGCGGTTGAGGGCGGTAAGTGTATAGACACATCTATGGGCTTTACTCCGCTCGACGGACTTATAATGGGCACGAGAAGCGGCTCGCTTGACCCGTCGGTTGTAACATTCCTCGGCGAAAAAGAGGGCATAAGCTATAAGGAAATGTCTGAGCTGCTTAATAAAAAGTCTGGCTATCTCGGCATATCCGGTATATCTAACGACGACAGGGATTTGCAGCAGAAAGCGGCTGAGGGCAACGAGCGCGCCAAGCTCGCTATAAAAATGCTCGATTATCAGATAATTAAGCTGATAGGCTCATACGCCGCGGCAATGAACGGCGTTGACGCGATAGTGTTTACCGGCGGCATAGGCGAGAACGTCGACGTCCACAGGGCGGCGGTATGCAAGGGACTGACTTATCTCGGCGTTGACTTTGACTTTGAGAAAAACGCTGGCCTGCGCGGCAAGGTTGCAGAGCTCAGCAAGCCAGGCTCAAAGGTTAAGGTCTATGTAATACCGACCAATGAGGAGCTTAGCATAGCGAGAGACACATATGCATTGGTTTCGGGCAAATAATAGATAGAAAGTCATAATATAAAATATACCCGCGGCGTAAATGCTTAATTACACTGGATTTATCGCAGCGCTGGCTGAACTTAATGGCTTAGAGCGCGGTTTGTGGTGGTTAAGCAAGTATGCTGCGGGATTTTTTCTAAATTTTTACTGGCAGCAGTGTTTAGAAAACTATTATTTATGCTTGTTAAAAGGGATGTCAGAGTATATTATATAATTATATATAATGTGTAATTTATTGTCGGATAAAATTAAATTTGTAAGAAAACGGCAGGTATAAAATGCTTAAATTTATAATTGGACGTGCGGGCAGCAGCAAGACATATACCGCCCGCCGCATAGCCGTAGAAAGAGCGGTATCTGGTAAAAATAGGGTGATGCTAATAGTGCCGGAGCAGTATTCGTTTGAGAGCGAGCGGGCGCTTATCGAGCAGATGGACGTCGCCTCTTCCGAGCGTGTAGAGGTGCTGAGCTTTACGCGCCTTGTGAATATTGTGCATCGAAACTGCGGCGGAATAAGCGGCAGGCTTTTGGACGACAGCGGCCGTGCGGCACTGATGGGTCTTGCTCTGGAAGATGTAAAAGACAGCTTGAGCCTTTTTAAAAAGCAGGCGGATTTACCTGAGTTTATACCTGAACTGCTTCATCTCTTATCCGAGTTTAAACAGGCATCGATATCTGAGTCAAATTTACATAATGCATATAATAATATTCAAAATAATATGCTGAAAAACAAGCTTAACGAGCTTAATATAATTTTTGACACATATAATGCCTATCTCTCACGCTCATATCTTGACAGTGAGGACTGTCTTGATAAGCTCTATAATAGAGTAATCGACACGCAATATTTTAAAGACTATGACATTATTATAGATTCCTTTCAGCACTTTACCGGCCAGCAGTATAAAATAGTGGAGGAAATGATAAAGCAGGCCAATGATGTTTACATAACATTTTGTACTGACTCGATTAATCCAAGCGAGGACAGCATTTTTCACTGCATTGGCAAGCCTATCAGCCGGCTTATGCGCTGCGCAAAAGAGAACGGTGTGGCAGTGGCGACTCCAGTCAAGCTGACGGATGTACACCGCTTTACATCGAAAGATATGGCGGTGCTTGAAAGAAATCTGTTCGCGATGAATGTAGACTTAAGTTTGGATGAAGAGAAAAAGAGTGGGGCAAAATCGGGTTTAGGCGGCTTGCATTTTGACAATACGCAGAGTGCACAGCTGAATTTGTTTTCGCATATCGGCGAAAACGGCGCATATGTGATAGATGAAGTGAGCGGCAGTGAAAATGAATGTAAAGATTTTGCATCTTGCGGCGAAGACACAGCGTCCGAAAATAAATATAACGGCGATGTCAAAATAAGGGCGGCGGAAAACATTTATCGTGAGACGGATTATATAGCGCAGGAAATACGGCGCCTTGTCAGGGAAGAGGACTATAAATACGGTGAGATAGCGGTAATTATCCGCGGCCTTGACGATTATTTAAATATATTGTCCTCTGCCATGAAGCGCTGTAAAATACCTTATTTCTGCGACAAAAACATTAAGGCGTCGTCGCTGCCGCTTTTTATGGCGGTGAAATCTCTTTTAAGGGTGGCTGTGCATAAATATAACAGCGACGACATATTCGCATATTTGAAATCCGGCCTTACAGAGTACAGCATAAGCGACATAAGCACGCTTGAGCAGTATACTCTGATTTGGGGCATATCAGGCTCTAAATGGCTTGAGGAGTGGACAGGCAGTCCACGCGGGTTTGACAATGACGGCAGTGACTTTAGCAGCGAGCTTGAGCATCTGAACGGGCTGCGAAAAGGAATTGTTGATGCTTTAAACAAATTTATATTATCTTACAGCAGCGGGAGCGCAGAAGACATTTGTACGGCCCTTTATAAGTTTTTGATAAATACTGGTGCGGACAAACGGCTGGGCGAGCTGTGCGACGATGATACGGCAGAGATTTATTCAAGGAGCTGGGACGCTCTTATGGATATTTTAAGCCGAATAGCCGAGCTGTTTTGCGATAAAAGCTTTACTCCGGCGCTTATGCTGAAAATATTTGAGGTTATGGCGGACAATACAGAGCTGGGCGAAATTCCGCAGCATATAGACGAAGTAACGGTGTCGGAGGCGGAACGCGTCAGGATAGACAACGCCAAAGTTGTTTTCATAGCCGGCGCCAACGACGGGGTATATCCGAAAATTTCCGCCGGCGGCATACTTACCGACGACGACAGGATAAATATGTCGGCGCTGGGGCTTGATATATCTGCACCGGAGGATGACTTTGAAGAAAAGCTGCTGTTTTACAGCATTATATGTCAGGCGAGCGAGAAGGTATATATCACATACCGCCTGAGCGATTTGTCGTCGGAGGCGGTCAAGGGCTCGGAGTATTTGGAGTATGTGAAAGATATTTTTGAAAGCTGCTTGGGCAGGGCGGAAAATGAATTTCCGCAGTCTGAAGATGACGCTTTGCGCATGGCGGCGGAAAAATACAACGAGCATACATGTTTATCCCAGTCGCTTAAGGAGTATCTGCGCCAATTTGATGCTGAAAGGTATTTAAAGCTTGAGGCGGCGGTGTCGCGCCAGTCGGATAAAATAAGCAGTGAGGCGGCGCAGAAGCTTTTTGGCAGGCATATGTCGCTTTCTTCATCAAAGGTGGAGACATATAATAAATGCAGATTTTCATACTTCTGCAAATACGGCTTAAACGCAAAGCCGCTTCGAAAGGCCAAAATAGACGCTATGCATAGGGGTACAATAATACACTTTGCGCTGGAGAAAATGATAGAAGAGTACGGCGCATCCCTTGCGGATATGGAGCTGTCGGAAATAAAGTCAAAGTCGCGGCAGATTATAGACGAATATATAAAAACGGCGGTCGGCGCCGAAAATCTGCCGGCGTCGCTTAGTTATATGCTCGATAATATAAGTACGCTGCTTTCGCATGTACTGCTGCGCATAGGGAAAGAATTAAGCCAGAGTAAGTTCAGCCCACTTGCCTGCGAGCTTAAAATAGGCTACGACGCCGGCGATATTCCGCCGCTAGAGATAGCGCTTGACGAGGGCAGGCAGATATCGGTAACGGGGATAGTCGACCGCGCCGATATTTTTAAAGCCGACGGGCGAACATATATAAGAATTGTTGATTATAAAACCGGGAAGAAAAGCTTTAAGCTGAGCGACGTTTTGTATGGACTTAATATGCAGATGCTTGTATATCTGTTTACGCTGTGCAAAAACGGCGGGGAGGTTTTAGGCGAAAATGCATCTCCGGCGGGCATACTCTATATGCCAGTAAAGCGGACGGTTCTGAGTGGCGGAAGAAACGACAGCAGCGAGGAAATAGAAAGAGAATATGAAAAGCAGCTTAAAATGAACGGCCTGCTTTCTGACGATTTAGACGTTTTAAAAGCCATGGAGAGCGATATGTCCGGCCGGTTTATTCCGGCGCAGGCTAAAAAGGGCGGCGGCCTTTCAAAGCGCTCGTCGGTAGCAAATACAGAGGAGCTCAAGCTTTTAGAGAGTTACGTATTCGGCCGGCTTAGAGATATGGGCGAGCACATTTATAACGGAGATGTAGAGATATCTCCCAGAGACGGCAGTGACTCACCCGCCTGTGCTTACTGCGATTACAGGAGCGTATGCCGCATAGGAGCGGAAACAGAAATAAAAGAAGCCGGCAATATGTCTGATGACGACGCTAAAAAGGCAATGGAGGAGGTGCTAAACAGTGGCGATTACCCTTACTGACAATCAGCGCGACGCAGTGTATGCAGAAGCGCCGGTACTGGTGTCGGCGGCGGCCGGCAGCGGCAAAACGGCGGTGCTGACGCAGCGTGTGCTGCGCCTTTTGACAGATGATAAAAATCCTGTTCCGGCAGACAGGCTGCTTATAGTTACCTTTACAAAGGCAGCTGCTTCAGAGATGAAAGAGAGGATATCCTCCGCTCTCCGCAGCGCTTTGAAGAGTGAGCCGGACAACCGGCTGCTGCGCCGGCAGCGTACGCTGCTGCCAAAGGCGAAAATATGCACAATAGACTCATATTGTCAGGATTTTGTTAAAAGATATTTTCATATTCTCGGCATCTCACCGAACATGCGCATTATTGACGACGACAGGCGTGAGGCGCTGCGCCGCCGCGCGGTAAACGACTGCATAGAGGAGTATTTTGCCGCCGGAGACAGTGATTTTATAAAGCTGCTGAGATTTTTGGCGGCGGATAATCCTGAGCAAATTTTTAAAATTATATTTTCTTTAAGCGACTTTTTATCATCGCTTGCCTTTGGCGATGAGTGGGTGGAAAAAGTAAAGGGCATGTACAGCGCCGCTGACTTAACAGATACGCCATGGGCGCACACCGTACTCAGCACGGCCGGCCAAAGACTGGCCGCAGCTCATGCCATGCTGCACCGCGCCATAGCTAAAATGGAAGGAGACGAAAAGCTGCAAAAGGCGTATTTGTCTGCTTTCACGTCTGCTATGCGGGAAATAGGCCGTATGGCGGATATGGCGCAGCAGGACGATTGGAACGGACTTTATGCCTCGCTTTCTGAGTTTAAATTTCCGCAGACAGGGCAGGTAAGAGGCCATGAGGACAAAGCATTTGCCGAGAGCATAAAATCTGCCAAAAATGACGCAGATGAGATAGTAAAAGAGGTAAAAGAGCTTATATCCTGCGATATTGAAACGACGGCAGAGGATGTGCGAAGGCTGGCTCCGGTAATAAATAAGCTGTTTGAGGTAACGAAAAGATATAATACAATATTAAGCGAATATAAGCGGGAGAGCGGCGGTTTAGACTTTTCAGATATAGAGCATTTGGCTCTTTCACTGCTTGTCAAAAGGGAAAACGGCGATATAATGCTTACGGACATTGCCAATGAGGAAGCTAAAAGATACGACGAGGTGCTCATTGACGAATATCAGGATGTAAACGACCTGCAGGATACGCTTGTATATACACTGTCCGGCGGGGGCAAGCGGCTGTTCATGGTAGGCGACGTCAAGCAGAGTATATACCGCTTCCGCCAGTCGGAGCCGGACATTTTTCTAAAAAAGCGCACTGATTATAAGGCCAATGACCAAGCGGGATGCAGATATATAGTGCTGGACGAAAACTTCCGCAGCCGCAGCGGCGTCTGCGAAGCGGTAAATTTCTTTTTCAGCCGGCTTATGACAAAAGAGTCCGGAGAAATGGATTACACCTCCGACGACAGGCTTATACCGTCCGCAGCTTTTCCCGAAAACGGGCAAAGCGATGCGGAGATACATATAATAGAAAAATCCGGCGTAAAGGAGAAAAGCGAAGAGCTTGAAGCGCGATATATAGCAGGCTATATAAAGGAAAAAATGTCTGCCCCGCCTTTTTTAAAGGGCGCTGACGGCACGCTGCGGCGCGCCGAATACGGCGATTTTACAATACTGCTGCGCTCGCCATCTTCAAAAGCCGGTATATATTACAATGAGCTGAAAGCGGCGGGCATACCTGTGTGGTGCGACTTAAGCGGCGGATTTTTTGAGTCGGCGGAGATTATGACCATTATTTCTCTGCTCAAGGTTATAGACAATCCTCTGCGCGATATTCCGCTGCTGTCGGTGCTCATGTCGCCGATATACGGATTTACGGCCGAACAGGCGGCGCTGATGCGCTCAGAAAGCCGCAGCGGCAGCCTTTACGATGCACTGTTTCGAGCAGCCGGCGGCAATGCGGCCGCGGCGGCGGTTATAAACGACATTGATGATTTGCGAAAGATGTCTATTTTAATGCCGGCAGATGAGTTTTTGGTGTATCTGTTCGACAGAACAAGCTATATGTCACTTGTGAATGCAATGGAAAACGGCGCGCAGCGCGAGGCAAATCTCTTAAAGCTTATCGGCATGGCTAAGCAGTATGAAAAAAGCGGCGGCCAGGGCCTTGGCGGATTTGTCAGGTATATAACCAATATGGAAGAAGTAAGGCCGGACTTAAGCTGTGCGCAGCCGGCGGCAGAGGTTTCCGGCATGGTCAAGATTATGAGCATACATAAGTCAAAGGGCCTGCAGTTCCCCGTCTGCATTATAGCCGGCTGTGCATCTAAATTTAATAAGCAGGACATAAACGCGGGGCTTATTATGCACAGAAGCTCAGGTCTGGGACTTATGTGCAGGGATAACGGCAGAGACATACGCTATAATACTCTGCCGCGTCAGGCGATAGCTCTTGACTTGAGGCGCGAGCTTATTGCCGAAGAGATGCGGATATTATATGTCGCTATGACAAGGGCGGAGGAAAAGCTCGTTTTTGTCATGACAAAAGACAATGTAGAGTCGGCTATATCTAAGCATGCAGCCGCTTTGGAGGCAGAGTGGTCGTCGCCAAACGACCCGATAGATGCACAGACGGTGCTGTCGGCGTCGGGCATGGGTGATTGGGTGCTTATGTGCGCTTTGCTGCATCCTTCGGGAGATATATTGCGGAAAATGTGCGGCAGTCATTTGAATGCGGCGGTCGCTGACAGCGGCATTGATGTAAAACTAATCAATGCTGAGAATATAATTCTTCCGGAAAGCGATGAAGAAATTTTACCGTTAGAGGCGAGCAGTGAAATTATCGAAAAGATAAAAGAGAGTGCAGAATATATTTATACCGGCGCAGGAAGCAAAGGACTGCCAGTTAAGCTGACGGCGTCGGAAATAACGCATGGCGCTGATAAGAAAAATATGTTTAAATCGCGGCCGGCGTTTATGCACTCACGCGGAATGACTCCTGCCGAACGCGGCACGGCTCTGCATGAATTTATGCAGTATGCAGATTTTGAGAAAGCAGCTGAAAATACAGCGGCCGAAATTGAACGAATAGCGTCGCTTGAATATATCACAAAGGAGCAGGCGGCATCAATAGACATAAAAAAGGCGGCGGCATTTTTTGACGGCGAACTTTATAACAGGATACAAGGGGCTGAGAATATATGGCGTGAGTGGCGCTTTATGCTTGATATGCCGGCATCAAGTATATATGGAGATGGCGCGTCTGACGAATTGATAGTGGTGCAGGGAATTATAGACTGCTTTTTTGAAGAGCCGGACGGCATTGTCGTAATAGATTATAAAACCGACAACGTAAAGCGGGAAGAAGAGCTGGTTGAGAGATATAGCTCACAGCTAAATCTGTATTCATATGCAATTAAGCAACTGCGCGGCAGAGATGTCAAGGAAGCATTAATATATTCATTTGAATTGGGAAAAAGTGTAAGAATAGGTTTATAATTCTGTTGACTTTAAAGGAAAAATCATATATAATATGATTTGCTCATTAATGAAGCCTTTCTTGGTAAGCTTATATATAGCAGAGAATAGAGGCGGCAAAGGCGCAGCGGTCGGCAATTGTCAAGGCGGTTAAGCCGAAGACAGAGCCGGGCACCGCAAGAGTATCGCGGGCGCGGCTGCTCACTTTGTTCTGTGTGATGTATAAGCTGGTAAGTTACAAAGTTTAATATATGCGGGTATGGCGGAATTGGCAGCTTTGCAGCCGGAGCGCTGCCTGCGGCAGATGAAGCGAGGCGGCAAAGGCGCAGCGGTCGGCAATTGTCAAGGCGGTTAAGCCGAAGACAG
>USGR01000028.1 GCA_900554165.1 uncultured Oscillospiraceae bacterium
ATACATATTAGACGCCGCTGAGAAAGTTGCGTCCGGAGAAATTGACTTAGACGCTTTAAGCAATATGCCGATTGATACGGCGCGGGACGAGCTTATGAAAATAAAGGGCGTTGGGCCTAAGGTTGCCGCCTGTGCCCTGCTTTACGGGCTTGGCTTTAAAGATGCTTTTCCTATAGACGTTTGGATACGGCGCGCACTGGAGGTTTTATACGGCGGCGAGCTGCCGCAAATTCTGCTTAAAGAAGCCGGTATTGCCCAGCAGTATCTATTTTATTATGTTAGAGAAGAAAAAATAAAGATTTAGTCTTTTACTTATTGTAATTATTTGATATAATGTACTTCGTTAATCAACTTTATTCCTCAGAAAGGTCTGATAAAAATGGTAAAAGTTACGCTGAAAGGTTCAGATGTAAGAGAGTTTGAGAGCGGTATATCCGCCGCTGAAATTGCAAAGAGCATTGGTGCCGGATTATATTCCGCCGCCACCGCTGTCGAGATAGACGGTAAAATCTGCGATTTGCGAACTACCATAACGTCAGACTGCAATTTAAACTTTTTAACCTTTGACGATGAAGAGGGCAAAAAGCCTTTTAGGCATACTGCGGCGCACATACTTGCGCAGGCGGTGCTGCGTCTGTACCCGAACGCTAAGCTTGCTACGGGTCCGGCTATTGACAACGGCTTTTTCTACGATTTTGACGTTGATGCTCCCTTTACCGCCGAGGATTTGGAAAAAATTGAAGCGGAGATGAAAAAAATTGTCAAGGAGGATTTGCCGGTAGAGCGGTTTTATCTTCCTGCCGACGAGGCCAAAAAGCTCATGGAAGAGCGCGGTCAGAATTACAAAGTAGAGCTTATTGATGAGCACTCTTCAAAGGGCGAGGATTTATCCTTTTACAAGCAGGGTGAGTTTATCGATCTCTGCGCCGGACCGCATATTTTAAACACCGGCAAGATAAAAGCTATAAAGCTTACTCAGTGCACCGGCGCATACTGGCGTGCCGACGCCTCGAATAAAATGCTGCAGCGCGTTTACGGCGTTGCTTTCCCAAAGGCGTCACAGCTTCAGGCTTATCTCGACATGATGGAGGAAGCCAAAAAGCGCGACCACCGCAAGCTCGGCAAGGAGCTTGACCTGTTTGATATATACGAAGAGGGACCGGGATTTCCTTTCTTTCTGCCGAAAGGCATGGCGCTCAGGCAGGAGCTGGAGAGCTTTTGGCGCGATATACACCGCAAATACGGCTATGAAGAGATACGTACTCCTATTATGCTTGACGAAAGTTTATGGCACACCTCGGGACACTGGGACCACTACAAGGACAACATGTACTTTTCTCAGATAGACGGGCGCAATTTCGTGCTCAAGCCGATGAACTGCCCCGGCGGCATGCTGGTATATAAGCGCAAGAGCCATTCTTACCGCGATTTGCCGATACGCTGTGCCGAAATGGGCATAGTTCACCGCAACGAGCTTTCCGGCGCGCTGCACGGACTTATGCGTGTAAGATGCTTTACGCAGGATGACGCCCACATCTTTATGACGCCGGAGCAGGTTGAGGACGAGATAATCGGCGTTATGAAGCTGGTTGATGAAATATACAGCGTGTTCGGCTTCAGCTACAAGGTCGAGCTTTCCACACGGCCGGATGATTCCATGGGCACCGATGAAGAGTGGGAGATGGCGACCAGCGCCCTCAAAAATGCGCTGGAGAAGACAGGCAGGGACTATGTTATAAATGAAGGCGACGGCGCTTTTTACGGTCCGAAAATAGATTTCCACCTTACCGACTCGATAGGCAGAACTTGGCAGTGCGGTACAATTCAGCTCGATTTCCAGATGCCGCAGAGGTTTGATTTATACTATGTCGGCGCTGATTCTGAAAAGCACCGCCCGATTATGCTTCACCGCGCCGTACTCGGCAGCATCGAGCGTTTTATCGGCATACTCACCGAGCATTATGCCGGCGCTTTCCCGATATGGCTGGCGCCCGTTCAGGTTAAGCTGCTCCCCATTGCCGACAGGCATCTTGACTATGTAAAGGAGCTTGATGCAAAACTCAAGGCGGCCGGCATATACCGCACGGAGATTGACACACGCAGTGAGAAAATCGGATATAAGATAAGGGAAGCTCAGCTTGAAAAGGTGCCTTATATGCTCATTGCCGGAGACAAGGACATTGAAAACGGAGTGGTATCGGTGCGCTCGCACAGCGGCGGAGATTTAGGCGCTATGACGCTTGATGAATTTATCGCAAAAGCAAAGGATGAAATCACCCGCAAGGTATAATATATAGTATCTGAGCTTTATGCTTTAGCAATACTCATTTATATAATCTATTTATTAGTATACGGCGGGGCAACCTGCCGTATATTTTTTATTTGTCAAGCTTTAAGCATATGGCGTGTGTTTTAAAGCCGATGATTAAAATAAAGTCACCTTTAATTTAAAGGTGCAAAATCGGCATTAAATTTTATAAAAGCACGCGGTTAAAAAGAATTTTGCAATATATATTGGTAGTAAATAATAAATTCTTATGCTTTTTCCATAAATTATATATAGTTTACTTAGAATTTAGTCGCACCAAAGTACGCTATTTGCCATTATGCAAAAGTTTTTTAATATTTAGGGTTGTATTAAGCAAAGATGAGTGATATAATACAAAAACAAATTTTCGTAATTACGGTGTTTTCTTCCCAATTGAGGGAGGAGGTAATTTTATATGAGCGAGATTACTATTCCAAAAGCCATAAAGCCTGAGCTTTTAAAGCTCGGGCTTAAATTGTCAGAAATAATATTCTGCTGTTATGCTGACTTAACGGCTGACGCCAGCTTTGGCAGCACATGGGTTATACTGACAAAAGATAGTCTTTATGTTATGAAAGGCGACGCTTCTGTCATGGTAAGAACCTTTTCAGGTTACCCTAACATCAAAGCTTCTGAGCCGGACGCTATGAATTTTAATACTGAAATTTACAGCTTTTATGATATATCAGAGGTATTTGTGATTAACCAGACGGTCGGCGGAATTTTATGCTTAAAGAACAAAGATGAAGATGAGAAAGCGCTGTGCTTTTTTTCTTCAAAATACAACGTCTCTATGCAGCAGTGCAGTAAAATCTGTGCAAAGCTTATTAAAAATGAGGAAATAACTGAGCACGATTTAAGAGATGACGAAAACGAGCGCTATTGTCCTAAATGCGGCGCCATGTATCCAGACCCCGCCCGCAAGGTCTGCCCAAATTGCCTTGACAAGCGCTCTGTGATAATGCGTTTTATGTCTTTCTGCAAACCATACAGAGCAAGATTAATTATTGCTTCTGTATGTGTTGTATTGTCAAGTGTCATTACGCTTATGACACCATATTTAAATGGTACTGTGCTGTTTGACAATATACTTTCAAAAAATCCGGCTTTATCGGAATTTTTTGGAGCCGAGCCAAACTTTGCATTTTTGCTGCTTCTGTGTACAGCGGCTATAATTGTTTCGCAGCTTGTCGTTCAGCTGTTGTCACTCGGTACCAATCTCTCTATCAGGACAACATCGCCGTCGGTAATACGGGATATAAAAAACAGGGTTTTTAAAGCGATGAGCAAGCTCGGCTTAGGATTTTACACAAATCATCAAACAGGTTCTCTGCTCAACAGGGTTCTTAACGATGCTCAGGAAATATCCGACTTCCTAATAGACGGTGTGCCGCAGTTCTTTTCAAATATATTTCTGATTGTTTTTTCTTCTATTTTTATGCTAATCCTTAACTGGAAGCTGGCGCTGTTCGCAATTATCTCAATGCCTGTGCTCATTTTTATATTTCAGCGCGCGACACGCACATGGCGTGTTATTTACAGCATACGCTCAAAGCGCGAAAGAAAGCTCAGCTCAATTATAAATGATAATATAACAGGCGCCAGGGTCGTTAAGGCTTTTGGCAGTGAAAGGACAGAAACGACCAACTTTGAGAAAAATAGTGTACGCCTTCGCTCCTCTGAAATAGACATCCGCAAGCAGAATGCTAAAATATCAATCGCCACCACTCTGATTTACGACATTATCTATTATGGAATTATCTGCATAGGCGGTATACTGATATTAAGAGGCGACTCGCTTGATTACGGCATGCTTGTAACCTTTACTGGGTATGTTTCTATGCTTAATCAGCCAATGCAGTACTTCTCCAACTTTTTCAACTGGAGTTCTTATGCAATGACTGCGACACAGAGGATATTTGAAATAATAGATACGCAGCCTGAAATTGTAAATAGTAAAAATGCCGTAACCCGCGAAATAAAGGGCGATGTAGAATTTAAAAATGTTGTCTTCGGATATTTAAAGGAGCGGGACGTTATAAAAAATGTCAGCTTTAGCGTCAAAACCGGCCACATGCTCGGTATTGTCGGGCATTCCGGTACTGGTAAGTCTACGCTCGCCAATCTCCTTATGAGGCTTTATGACGTTAAGTCCGGTGAAATACTTATTGACGGCATAAATATTAAGGACTACTCTATAGACTGCCTGCGCGGCAACATATCTATAGTATCGCAGGAAACATACATATTTATAGGCTCGGTGCTGGACAACATAAGGTATGCGCGGCCTGACGCCGGATTTGACGAGGTTGTCCGGGCAGCCAAAGCGGCATATGCACATGACTTTATTATGAAAATGCCGGATGGGTATGACACGATAATAGGCTCGTCACAGCGTCAGCTTTCGGGCGGTGAGCGGCAGAGAATTTCTATTGCGAGGGCCATTTTGGCAAACTCACGCATACTTATACTGGACGAGGCTACAGCTTCGGTTGATACACAGACAGAGCGCGCCATACAAAGCTCAATAGATAAGCTAATAGAAGGACGTACCACTATATCAATAGCGCACAGACTGTCAACGCTCAAGAACGCCGACGACCTCATTGTTATTGAGGACGGCCAGATAATTGAGCGAGGAACAGGTCCTCAGCTGCTTGAGCAGAAAGGCGTATATTACAAATTATATCAGCTTCAGACAAAGTCGCTGGCAATGAGGGGGCTTGAAGAATGAGTAATGATAATCTGCATAACGACGTTATAATACAGCAGCAGGAAATAACCGACGACGCTTTGGAAATGCGTTTTATTGATGATAATAACGCTATATTTAAAAAGACAAAAGGCGGATTTTTGTCGGTAGAATTTAAAGGTGTGCTTTACCGCCGTGTATGTGTATATCAGTCTTTTCCATTTACACAGCCGGGTAAATTTATATCGCTGCGCGAAAATGATGAAAAGGGTCGCGAAATAGGCATAATTGAAGATATAGACAAGTTAAATGAAGAGACGCGAGCACTTATTGAAGAGCAAATTAATCTGCGCTGCTTTATGCCGGTAATTACAAAGATAGTTAATGTAAAAGACAAATACGGCTTTGCTTATTTCGATGTTCTGACTGACCGGGGAGAATGTCGCTTTACAGCTCATATATTCTCGGGCGATATTATAAATTTAGGCGATAAAAGGATTATTATAAAAGATGTAGACGGCAACAGGTTTGAAATACCGGATTTATCCAAGCTCTCCTCATCAGAGCGCAAAATGATTGAAGTCTTTATTTAAATTTTAGGCAAATTTTATTTGTTATTGCTTCCTGCTTCGCACCGAAAGGAGGAAAAGTATGAAGCTTAATTTTAGGCTGGAAAAAAATATAGTTGATAAGCTAAACCTTAAAGATAAAGAGCGAATAATATACTGTGTGCCGTTTGATTTATCAGCCGATGGAAAGCTCATAAAAAACAGCTATACGGTTGTCACAAACGACAGGCTTATTATTGTAACCGAAGGCATAGTTACTCATGATATTCCGCTGTCTGAGTGCATGGATACAAAAAGCGAGGCTCCGGTAGACTGCGGCATGCTCATTTCTACTATTGATGGAGAAGCAACAATACTTGTTCGCTTTTCCATGAAGCACCATATACGCTATGCGTATGTTGCAAAAGGCATAAGGCTGCTTCATGACGGCAAGGACTATGTCGTACGCAGCCGTGAGCGTGAAACCATTTGTGAAAAATGCGGTATGGTTATGCCAAAAACTAAAGAATGTCCATACTGCGGTGGAAAGTCGCAGATGCTTTCTAAAATGGGCCGCCTGCTCTCGCCATATAAGGGATGGGTAGTATTAATCCTTTTTCTTACTGTAGTATCCTCCATTCTGTCAATGGCAAGTGCATATGTATTAAGGCTGTTTATGGACGATGTACTTATACCCAAAAGCGGCACAGCCGCCGACGCAGTAAAGTTTTTTATGATATTTATTGTTATAGGCGTTACATTAATGGCTATTTCACAGCTGACAGTTATTTCTTCTACAATATTTTCGTCTAAAATAAGCAACGGACTGAGAATACAGGTGTTTAATAAAATACAGGAGCTTTCTATTTCATATATAAATAAATCGCGTCCTGGACAACTGCTTAACAGGGTTTTATGGGACACCCGCGAAATTCAGAGGTTTATAGACGATACTCTTTGCGGGCTCCTGTCCAGCGCCATGAATTTTTTATTTGCATTTATATTTCTGCTCGTTCTTAACTGGAAGCTCGCACTTTTGGCGCTTATATTTTTGCCGGTCATAGTTGTTATTTTACGGCTCAGACAAAAAAGGAGCCGCAGGCTATGGCGAAAATCGCAGATTAAAAACGATTTGCTCTATACACGACTTCAGGACGTTATCTCCGGCATAAGGGTTGTAAAGTCTTATGGCAAAGAAGAGTATGAGGAAACACAATTTCGCAATATCAACGAGCAGCATGCTAAGGCGAGCATTCGCTTTGAAATATTCTGGGGCATAATTATACCGCCGACTGCTTTCCTGTTTTCGTTTGGCGGATATCTTATAACATATTTCGGCGGAATGGATGTATTAAACGGCATAATGACGCCTGGCGAGCTTATCCAGATAACTACATATTGCTCTATGCTTACCGCACCGCTGGTATGGTTTTCAAACCTTCCGCAGCGGCTCAACCGGCTCGCTATTACTATAGAAAGAATTTATGATGTATTAGAAGAAGACCCAGACGTAGTTAATTCAAAAACCGCTCAAAAACTTGATATTTATGGAGATATGTCCTTTAAAAATGTATCTTTCGGCTATGATTCCTACGACCAGGTGCTTACCGATATTAATCTCGACGTTAAAAAGGGCGAAATGATAGGCATTGTCGGCCGATCCGGTTCGGGTAAATCTACCCTTATAAATTTGATAATGCGTATGTATGACGTAGATGAGGGTTCAATCACCATTGACGGCGTAGACATCCGAGATATTGATACACATACGCTCCACAGCCAGATAGGCGTAGTTTTGCAGGAAACTTTCCTGTTTTCCGACACTGTTATAAACAACATAAGGTACGCGCGTCCGGATGCATCGTTTAACGAGATTATTATGGCAGCCAAAATGGCTAATGCACACGATTTTATCTGCAAGCTGCCGGATGGGTATAATACATATGTCGGCGAAAAGGGCTACTCCCTCTCCGGCGGTGAACGGCAGAGGATTGCCATTGCCCGTGCAATACTCATTAACCCCGCTATTCTTATTCTCGATGAGGCCACAAGCAGTCTGGACACTGAAAGCGAGTATCAAGTACAGGAGGCGCTGGGCCGTCTTACTGAAGGACGCACCACTTTTGCCATAGCCCACAGACTTTCTACACTGCGCAATGCCGACCGGCTTATCGTTATTGACGACCACACAATAGCGGAATGCGGCACGCATAACGAGCTTTTAGAGAAAAAGGGCATATACTACCGTTTAGTTACCGCCCAGCTGGAGATAAACGATATATCCTCTTTTGAAGAAGCACTTGAGGAAGCTCCGTCGGCTGTAAATTAACATATCTCTGCGGCGCTGTTTATTAATACCGTCAAATTAACTCTGTCAAATATTTGTTGTTCTTTGCGGCGACTGGGAAATGACGTTTTTCCGGCGCTGCAAAGATGTATAAAGCCATCGGCAGTATGTCGCTTGTTTACGATCATATGCAGTTTTTAACGCAATTAAGCTTGCCTAACTTTTTATCGGGATTTTTTATTATTTAATCTGTAACTGTAGAAAATGTAGAAGCACCTTGCCGAACGGTCAGGTGCTTCTGTGTTTATTATTATATTTTTTATACTAAGACATATCTCACTATGCAGCACCGCAAAACATACTCACTAAAAATTTACATCACAAGCTGCACGGCCATTGGTATCTTTAAAGCTCCGCCTTATTAATGCATAGCTACACTTGTGTTAAATATAAAATCCTATTTTCTCCTTTAGCCGGCGCAGAGTATCGTTTGCAATGTCGGCTGCTCTTTCGGCTGCTACAGCAAATTTTTCAGACATATAAGCTTTGTCGGATATAATGCGCTTATATTCTGCTTGTATTGGGCTCAGTACATCGACTACCGACTGTGCCACCGCCATTTTAAAATCGCCATATCCCCTGCCGTCAAATTCCTTTTCTATTTCAGCAATACTGCGCCCCGTAGCGCATGAATATATATTCATAAGGTTTGATACGCCCGGCTTGTTCTCCTCATCGAATTTTACCAGCGCTTCTGAGTCGGTAACAGCGCGTTTAAACTTCTTTATTATGACATCCGGCTCGTCTAAAATAGAGATGAAAGCATTTGCATTGCTGTCCGACTTCGACATCTTCTTAGACGGGTCTTGAAGCGATGTGATTTTTGCGCCTGTGCGCGGTATATACGGTTCCGGCACAACGAGTATATCCCCGTATATGCCGTTTACCCTCTGCGCTACATTCCTGGCAAGCTCTATATGCTGCTTCTGGTCCTGACCAGTAGGAACAAGCTCTGTATTATACAGAAGTATATCCGCCGCCATAAGCACCGGATAATCGAACAGTCCGGCGTTTATATTGTCGCTGTGCGTCTTGGATTTCTCCTTAAACTGATGCATGCGCGAAAGCTCGCCGAACTGGGTAAAGCAGTTTAACAGCCATGTAAATTCCGTATGCGCCGGCACATGCGACTGTATAAATA
>USGR01000029.1 GCA_900554165.1 uncultured Oscillospiraceae bacterium
AAATACGGCTTTGTGTGTGTTGCGGCGGGAGACGGACTAAAGCAGCTGTTTTTAGACCTTGGCGCCGATAAAGTTGTAACTGGCGGCCAGACGATGAATCCGAGCACAGACGATATATTGAAAGCAATAGAAGCAACGCCGGCGCAGACGGTGTTTGTGCTCCCTAACAATAAGAATATAATCATGGCGGCGGAGCAGGCGGTAAGCCTTTCCACGCGGGATGTAATAGTGCTTAATACTAAGACGATACCGATGGGACTTTCGGCTATGCTTGCCTTTGACGAGGGCGAGGATGTGGACATAAACGCCATGGCGATGGACAAGGCGGCGCAGAATATCGGCACGGGGCAGGTAACATATGCCGCAAGGGACAGCGAGTATGACGGTCACAGCATAAAGAAAGGCGAAATACTGGCTATGGAAGGCTCTAAGCTCATATTTACCGGCACGGACATGGCCAAAGCAGTGCTTCGTTTAACAAAAACGATATTTAAAAAGCACCATTCGTCAATAACGCTGATTTATGGAAGCGATACTACTGAGGAGCAGGCGGAAGAGATAAGCGCAATGCTCAGCCAGAAGTTCGGGGACAGTGCCGACGTCACAGTAGTAAACGGCGGTCAGCCGGTATATTACTATATAATCTGGACGGAATAGGCCGATTAAAGCTTCAATCGAATTATATTCTAATTTTAGGGCGTCGTTTTATGACCTGTTGATTTTGTGTGGCTATTTTAGTCGGCAGTCTTAATTCAGGTACATTTTTGCGGCGCTTTTGTATTAATGCTTAATTAATATTGCCGTTTAGAGTTAGAACATGAAGGAGTAATCATTTTGGAGCTCAAACTGAGAGAATGCACGCTTAAGGATATAAATATGCTACAGCAAATATCATGCCGGACATTTAAAGACGCGTTTGCCGATGCTAATTCTCCGCAGCAGCTTCAGGCATTTTTAGACAGCGCATATAATGCGGACAAGCTGCGCGCTGAATTATCGAATAAATACTCAAAGTTTATGTTTTTATATTGTGATGGTGAACTGGCGGGCTATTTTAAAATAAACGAGGCGCCGGCGCAAACTGATGTTTATGATGATATGTCGCTTGAAATAGAGCGAATATATATAAAAAGCGAATATCAGCGCATGGGCCTTGGCGGATATATTATAGACAAGGCAGCCGATACTGCACGTACACTCGCAAAGCAATATATTTGGCTTGGTGTTTGGGAGAATAATTTAAAGGCTATTTCGTTTTATGAAAAGCATGGATTTTATAAAATCGGCTCTCACTCGTTTTTTGTCGGCAGCGATGAACAGACGGATTATATCATGCGCAAGGATTTATAGCTTAAGACTTTATTAATTGCATGATACGTCGCACGTTAATAATTAATAGTTTAGGCTTCAGATTTACAGCAGTGGAAGCGGACTTTACAGAAATTATACGCAGCGGCAAAGCTGTGTACTCAGCTGCAAAATAATGTCAGCAGTTTTTATGCTTTTTAAAGACATGGTCATAAAAGGCTGGAGAGATTAAAATGCTTAATATTCACGACGCCATAACACGACTTAAATCTATAGGAGAAAAACGCGCTCAGTTGTTTTCAAAACTGGGCGTTAACACTATTTACGACCTTTTGACATTTTATCCTCGATACTATGATGATTTGACAAATCCCGCCAAGATAGGTGAGACATTGCCGGAGCAGAAATATTGCATAAAGGCGAAAATTACCGCGCCGGTGGCAGAGCACAGAATAAGAAAAAACATGGTAATATATAAAACAAAAGCGTCGGATGACAGCGGCAGCGTTAATATAACGATTTTTAATAATAAATATGCTGCGGCATCTCTGAAAATGGGAAGCGAGCACCTGTTTTACGGCAGGGTGACGGCTAATTTCCTGCAAAGAGAGATGTCGGCACCGGAAGTGCTGCCGGTAAGCGAGCAAATTATACGACCCGTGTACAGACAAACGGACGGCATTTCATCAAGAATAATTGCTTATGCAGTAAAGCAGGCGCTAAGCGATGCTGAAATATATGAGTCATTGCCAGAAGATATAATTAAAAAGCACGGACTTGTCAATATAAAAGAAGCATATAAAAACATACATTTTCCGACCTCGCAAAGGGCGCTGGACGACGCAAAATATCGCCTGATTTTCGAGGAACTGCTGACAATGCAGCTTGGTATAAAGCTGCTTGGACAGTCGAAGTCTGAAATGAACGCGCCGGTGGTAAAGATAGACTATACGCGTGAATTTTTCGATAAGCTTCCGTTTGAGCCTACATCCGCCCAGCGACGTGCCGCTGCAGAAGCAGTGGCAGATATGCAAACGGGCATACCAATGAAAAGGCTGCTTCAAGGCGACGTCGGCTCCGGCAAAACGGCCGCCGCCGCTGCCGTTTGCTATACCTGCATAAAAAACGGTATGCAGGCGGCGTTTATGGCTCCGACGGCGATATTATGCGAGCAGCATTATCGCTCGTTTCTTAAATTTTTCAGGGGAACAGGAGTAAAATCGGCGCTGCTGCTGGGATCTACCCCGGCTAAAGAGAAAAAAATAATATATGAGCAGCTTGCAACCGGCGAAATAGATTTTATAGTCGGCACCCATGCACTGCTTAACGATAATATTGTATTTAAAAACTTAGGCATAGTCATAACCGACGAACAGCACAGGTTCGGAGTAGAGCAGCGGGCCTCGCTTATATCAAAGGGACAAAATCCGCACTTGTATGTTATGTCGGCGACGCCTATACCGCGCACGCTCTCTTTGGCGATATACGGCGATTTAAAGGTATCGGTGCTGGACGAAATGCCGCCGGGACGAACGGAGATAAAAACCTACTGCATATCTTCAGCCATAAGAGAGCGTGCATATAACTATATAAAAAAGCATCTTGATAAGGGGCTGCAAGCCTATATAATCTGTCCGCTGATTGAGCAGGGGGAGGACGAAAATCTTGTATCGGCAGAGGAGTATGCTGAAAAAATAAGGCGGACAAGCTTTAGAAATTACAGCGTCGGGCTTATGCACGGCCGTCTGTCGGCAAAAGAGAAGGATGCGGTAATGAGCGCTTTTGCAAGAGGAGAGATACAGCTTTTGGTATCGACAACCGTTATAGAGGTGGGAGTAGATGTGCCTAATGCCGCCGTTATGCTGATAGAGAACGCTGAAAGATTTGGCCTGTCGCAGCTTCATCAGCTTCGTGGCAGAGTAGGGCGCGGAAAGGCGGCGTCCTGCTGCATTCTTGTAACGGATAATAACAGTGAAACGACAAAGCAGCGGATGAAAATAATGTGCAGCACATCCGACGGATTTGTAATAGCAAATGAGGATTTGAAGCTGCGCGGCCCCGGCGAATTTTTCGGCAATCGCCAGCACGGTCTGCCCAGCTTTAAAATTGCCGACATTATAAGAGATATAGATATACTCAAAACCGCGCAGCGGGAAGCGGAAGATATAATAAAACGTGATAATACACTCAGCGGTGCATCATATGTACAGCTTAAGTCAAATGTGGCGGCGTTGTTTGAGCAGGTAGGAATTGACGCTCTTAATTAAATCAGCATTACATAAGACTATATCAGATTTATAACAATTTATTGCTGTCCAAATGGGTTGTTGCCTTTGCGCTGAAAGCAGCGTTTAGTCACAGCATCGCGGGCCCAGCCTAACTTCATTTCTGATAAATTTAGCCGATGAGTTTGAGGAGCATAGCGTTAACTGCCGCTTTGAAGGATTATATTATCAGATTAGACTATCACACAAATGGTGCCGTTTTCAAAACAAAATATTGCAAAATAAAATAGTGGATGTCAATGCGTTCTGCCGTGATTTGTGCGAATTTTTACGCCTTATTTTATGATTTCCCATCTATTATCAATGATAAAACTACGCCGCCTGCATTGCAGAAAATAATTCTGAAAAGCAAGCGGCGTATATAGAAAGAGGTTGGTGGGATATCATGGAATTATATGGCTTTAAAAATAGCGGTTATCTGTCCATTTCCAGATAATAAAATTTATAATCATTCATGTCGAATATGGCTATGCGAAATCCATAATCGTTATCTTTATATGATTCTGCAAATTTTTCCGGGTCGTGGCTTTTGCCTTTCTTGTCGTATAAGGAATAATAACCGGCGCTCGTTTTAGGCATAGAAAGACGTTTGCTTTCAATGATTTTAAAAGCTTCAGGACGAGAAGCTATATCGCCGTAGCCGTAAAGAAGCGACTCAAGAAAATTATTCATTGGAAGCGGCTGCCATATTTTGCTGCCGTCTATTTCTTCGATAATACGGTTGCCGACATATTCATCAAACTCATATACTTCATATGCCTCGCCCTCTTGGAAATAGGAAACTGACTGCATCACACGGCTGGATACGGGCAGCTCTATGCCCAAGCGGTTGACTTTTAAACCGGGTATTTTTATAGCGATGCTGCACGACGTCAGAAGCGTTAAAGAAAGAAGCAATGAAGCAGATATCATTATAAATTTTTTCATTTTATCACCCTTTCGGCAGCGCTGTATTGTTTTAAAACACATACGGCAAGATGAAGCACAGCATATTTTCCAATTTTATGCTTTGTTTAGATGTGCTTCTACAATGAGCAGCTTGGAAATATTAATCTGCTGTTATGTTTTGCGCCTGAATTTTTTCGGCCGATTTTTGGATAAAATGTGAAAGAATAGAAAAAGCAACGGATATAACGACGCCAAGCATAACAATGAAAAATGAAAGTATTACAATGCTTGGATGATTGAAATTAAAAATAAGAAGTACAACATTTGCAACAAAAAACCAAGTTACGTCTATTGCCGATAATATTGCAATATTTCTAAGCCTTGTAGCATTTTTCATTGAATACAGCCTATCTTTTCCTATATCTGTAGCTGCTTTCCAGGCAAATATTATCGCAATAAAAATTGGTATGGCGGTCGTCAATATGAGAAGCGGCCATATAAAAATCAACTTACTTTCTGAGCCAAAATTTAGAAGCAGCTCTCCAAAGCTTTTGACGTCCGACAGGTCGTCCCAAAGCAATAATGAAAGACCAACGGTTATACGGACAAAAAAGGAATATACAGCAATGGCGCAGGCTCCAACAAGCGTTATTATAAATTTAAGCCATAATGATAAATTTTTCTGAGACATAACCATACCTCCAATTTTTACTTTTTATTTTTATGATATTTCTATAAGCTTATTCTTTACATCTTGCGGATATAGGGGAATGAAAGGGAGCTTTTTTGTATATGCCCAAACTGGCTCATAAATATTTTCACTGTTACTGCATTTAATTTTTTCTTCGCGCGCTTTTAAAATAATACAGCTGTCAAAATATGAAATAAAATATTTTTCAATATATCTGCCGGCATTTATTGTGCAAAATTTGCTCATGGCGTGGATATAGATATTCAGCTCCTCCATAGCCTTTCTTTTTGCGGCGTCTTCATAGCTTTCGCCGGACTTAACATCACCACCGGGAACAACCCAACGCTCTTTGCCATTAAATCTGCGCCTAATAAGCAATACCCTTTTTTGTGCTTCACAATAAAGTATTATTCCGGTCCTGTTTCTCATAAGCCTCACTCTTATAAGCCTTTTTATACTTTTGCTGTGATAAATATTTTCAGCAAAGCAAAAATAAAATCTTATTATTTTAACGCTGCGCCTACTTGGATGTTATTGGTATTATATCATGCATATAAATGAAATGCAATATATTTTTATCGAAAAACAATAAAAACATCGCAAAAAACAATATATGACGCATGATGTGCAAAAATGTGAAGCTGCTCAAATGCCATAAAATCACCTTTATTTGGCGGCTGCAGCAACGACTTTTTGCTAAGATTATAAAATATGTTGTATAATTAGTCATAAAGCAAATTTATTGCAGAAATATCATCAGGGGATATACTTTTACAGCGCCGGGGCTAAAAGAATCTACGCAGATATATGCGTCGCCGGCTTATACAAGGCGTCGGAGCAATTGTGGATTAATCGGATGAAAATTGCGGTAATGGCATTGACAGTATAGAAAAATGATAAAGCCTCAGCGCATCCTTTACCGATGTGCCGACTATTATATTTCGACGCTACATTCATGCGTATTGTATATACACTTATTGTGCATATTAAAACGGCTTTCTGCAGCGATGAAAATTAAGAGTGCTTTATCAAGCTGTGGCCCTTCACACAAATAGGTGATAAAGTGTTTTTGAGCGAAGAGAAAAATGGCAGAGCATGTAAAATTTCAAATGCAGCGCTATATGGCGGTTAAGCAATTTTAAATAAGAATTTTTTAAAGCGAGGACAATGTAAAGAATGAATAAAACCGAAATGCTGAATAAGTTTTCTACAAATGACGAGGAGCGCCTGCTGCTTGCGCGGCTTCTTGACAAGCTGACGCTTGCCGACATGCGGGACATACCAGCATATACAGGCTTTTTGTCGCCTAAAGAGCAGGTGCTGTCAGAAATGCTGATTAACGCCTGCAAGGTGCATAAATATATATTTTACGGCGGCTATGACGGGGCTGAGCGTAATATCTGCGTATTTTTGCCGCAGTGGCAGGAGTCGCAGGACTGGATAAGCTCGGAATATTGTCCGCTGCGCGTTTTGCGATGCTTTTGGCCGAAAGAAATTGAGCTTACGCACAGGGACTTTTTGGGGGCCGTGCTTAGTCTCGGCATTGACCGCGAAAAAATTGGGGATATACTTGTAAGCGGCGATAAGTGCGATATAATAATGCTTGAGGATGTAGCGGAATATCTGCAATATAATCTTTTAAAGGTTGGCCGGGCGCATATTAAATCTGAGGAAATTTCATCCGATAGTTTGTGCCTGCCGGAAAAACGCACTAAAATAATAAAGGATACCGTAAATTCACTGCGGCTTGACGCAGTAGCGGCGTCTGGCTTTTCGCTCGCAAGGGCAAAAGCCGCCCAATTAATTTTATCCGGGCGCGTACAGCTTAATCATTTAGAGTGCATAAAACCCGACCGCACAGTATCGGCTGGAGATGTAATATCATGCAAAGGCTATGGTAAATTTATATTAAAGCAGGAGGCTGGAACGTCGAAAAAGGGCCGTATAATTATTGAGATAGAAAGATATATTTAAAACACAGCGCAGAAAATTAGCGGCCAGGGTAAGCGTGATATCAATTCAGCGCTGCAAATTATGAGAGTTTGGCTATAAGTTATTTGGAGAATACTATGATAATAAGCGCAAGCCGGCGGACAGATATACCGGCATATTATTCCGACTGGTTTTTTAATAGAATAAAAGAAAAATATGTATTAGTAAGAAATCCAATGAATATGCGCAAAATAAGCAGAATAAGCCTATTAAGAGACGTCTGCGACGGCATAGTCTTCTGGACGAAAAACCCGCTGCCAATGATGAGCAGACTG
Organism: uncultured Oscillospiraceae bacterium; assembly: GCA_900554165.1. Next base: position 7,440 of record USGR01000029.1, read on the forward strand.
GATGAGATAAGCGAATATCCATATTATTTTCAGTTTACATTAAACGCATATGGAAAAGATATTGAAAGACGTCTGCCGTCAAAAAGAGAGGTTTTAATACCTGCGTTTATAAAGCTTGCTGATATGATAGGAAAAGAGCGGGTTGTCTGGCGGTACGACCCGATTTTATTTAATGAAAAATATACATCAGACTATCATATCAAATATTTTGAAATGCTTGTGCAAAGGCTTTGCGGACATACTGAAAAGTGCATTGTCAGTTTTCTTGACAATTACCGCAGCATAAATAAGAATATGAAGGCTTTAAATGTATCGGATATTTCAGACAGTGAAAAGTATGGGCTCATAGGCAGGATGGCGCAAACGGCTAAAAGGTACGGGATTTATATTGAAACTTGCGCCGAGGCTGCTGATTTTACAGATTTGGGCGTGGGCAAATCAAGCTGCATTGACGCTGAAAGGCTTGGAAAAATCGGCGGAGTTAGTCTGAAATCTCAAAAGGATAAAAATCAGCGCAAGGAGTGCGGATGTGCAGAGAGCATAGATATAGGAACATACAGCACATGCCGAAACGGGTGCATGTATTGCTATGCAAATCACAGTGATAGGCTTATTTGCAGCAACGTAAAGCGGTATGATGCTCTGTCTCCGCTGCTGTGCGGAGAGATTGGCGCAGACGATGTCGTCAGCGAGCGCAGCGTTAAGTCGTTAATAGATGGTCAGGCAAGTTTTTTTGAAAAATAAAAGAGCATGGCGGGGTATCTTGTTAAATACCTTGCCATGCTCTTTTTGTCCGCTTAAATATACGATATCATCGTAATTTATTTTCCCGTGGCAAACTTACAGAATGAGGCCATGCAGCACTCGCCGCATTTTGGAGTGCGTGCGGTGCATACTTTCCTGCCGTGCCATACAATTTGGTGGCAAAATGTACCCGACCGCGATAAATCGAGCAGCTTACGCAGCTTCATTTCCACCTTATACGGGTCTTTTGTGTCAACGAGGCCCAGCCGGTTGGTTATGCGTATAAGATGTGTGTCGGTAACGACCGACGGCTGGCCAAATACATCGCCTAAAATAAGGTTTGCAGTTTTTCTGCCAATGCCGGGCAGCTTAAGCAAATCATCCATATTATCCGGCACCTTGCCGCCAAAGTCGCTAAGTATCATACGCGCCATCATTACTATGTCCCGCGATTTTGTTTTATACAGTCCGCAGGATTTGATTATTTCGCCGACGTCGTCAATATCGGCAGAGGCAAAGTCTTCAACCGTCTTATATTTTGAGAAAAGCACCGGCGTTACTAAATTAACCCTCGCATCGGTACACTGTGCCGAAAGGCGCGTAGCAATAAGCAGCTGCAGCGGGTCCTCGCTTCTAAGGGAGCAGGCGGCCTCGGGATATTCCCTGTCCATTGCGTCCATTGCAAGCTTAGCGCGTTCTTTATTAGTCATATATATCACCTCAAATATGTGTTGCATCATCAAAAGCTATGATATAATATATAATAA
>USGR01000030.1 GCA_900554165.1 uncultured Oscillospiraceae bacterium
CAATATAATTGCTACGGGGATCATTGGCTGAGCTGATGGAAAGCGCTACGAAAAAGTTTTAACTTATGATATTGACTGTAGTAAGCTGCAAGTAAAAATTTGATGAAAATAGTCAGACGATTATTTGGAATAAGCAGTAATCGATAATTTACGAGACGTACAGAAAACGATGTAGGGGAAAATTAAACATTCTTTGAGCTGCGCCGATATAATGCCGTACAACGGCCTATATAAGACTTCGAGTGATTATATCTTGAGAAAAAGCGGATATAATTTTGCGGACTTACATTATTAAGTTTATAAATATATAAGATTAAACAAATCATTTTTGCTTTACGTTGATTTGTTTTTTAATTATATTGCGCAGCAGCAAAATGGGGGGACATCATGCTCCGAAACCGGGAAATAAAAATTTGCCTTATAATATCAGCGATTATTATTGTTGGCGGCACTGTAGCGGGATATATTATCGACAAACGTGCGGGATATCTTGTGCTTGCATTGACTGTGATTATCACACTTGCTTGGAGCATAGGTGCGGCGCTTCGCTATCGGCGAATATCATCGCTCGCAAATGAAATAGACGCCATATTGCATGGAAAGGAAAATATTGATTTATCTCATTATAATGAGGGAGAGCTGAGCCTGCTGCAGTCAGAGATAACTAAGCTTTTTGTAAGGCTCAGAGAGCAGGCCGATATGCTGAAAGATGATAAGACTCGCCTTGCCGATTCCATCGCCGATATTTCGCATCAGGTGCGCACGCCGCTGACGTCGGTAAACCTCATTGCGGCGGCGCTGCTTAATCCGGCGCTTGATGAAGAACAGCGCAGAGCACAGGTGCGGGATATGCAGCGTCAGCTTGACCGCATAGATTGGCTTATATCGTCGCTTCTGAAAATAGCAAAGTTAGATGCGGGCACCATATTCCTCAGACGTGACAAAATTTCGCTTAAATCGCTGATAGACAAGGCGGCGGAACCGCTGGCAATACCGATGGAGCTTAAGGAGCAGACAATAGAGGCCGATATAAGCGGAAGCTTTATCGGCGATTTATCATGGACGGCGGAAGCGGTTGGAAATATACTTAAAAACTGTATGGAGCATATGGAGCAGGGCACTATATATGTAACTACACGTGAGAATAGTTTGTATTCGGAAATAATAATTCGAGATACTGGACCCGGCATAGATAAAAATGATATTCCGCATCTTTTCGAGCGGTTTTATAAGGGTACCAATTCATCTGAGCAGAGCGTTGGAATAGGGCTTGCGCTCTCACGGATGATTATTGTAAAGCAAAACGGAACAATAAAAGCCGAGAATTATAAATCAGGCGGCGCCGTTTTCACCATTCGCTTTTATAAGGGTACTATTTAATCTGTTTTTACGCCATAGATTTTCATAATGTTTATAATTATAAAAAAGGGAAAACAGAAAGTATATTACGCAGCTTTTCCAGCGGTCTAAATAAATCAAGTCCGTAAATTTATTAAAATTCAAAAGACATTTTTCATATGACCCTTATCTATAGTGAAATGTGTGCTTTGGATAAGTACAGCTTTGGCGAATAATAATTTTGCCGGCCTTTAAGAACTTAGATGCTGTATAGTCTTATTATAGCAATTTTTATAAAATATATATTGTAAACCTAAATTTATTTAAAGCTGTAAATTGGCAAAATATACTTGAAAAAGGGCAAGGATTATCGTATCCTAAAAAGAGTTTAAGTATGGAGGAAGATGCAGATGATTCGAGGACTGGACACTGCTGTTAAACGTTTGAGAAAGCAGGTATTTACTGAGGTAGCGCGCGTAGCCTATGAGTCAGAAAATCTCAATGACGACATTGAGGCTATTCCTTATAAAATAACGCCGGGCGACGAGCCGCAGTATCGCGAGAGCATATGGCGCGAGCGCGCGATTTGCTCTGAGCGCGTACGACTTGCCATGGGCATGAGCTTGCGTCCGGAGGACAAGCCGGTGCACGTTACGGCCGGCCTTGACGAAAGCAATATATCGGAGAAATATTACGAGCCGCCGCTTATGCAGGTAATTCCGTCGGCGTGCGACGCATGCACCGCAAACGAGTACAGGGTGACAAACAACTGCCGCGGCTGTGTGGCGCATCCGTGTATTGAGGTGTGCCCGAAAGATGCTATATCTATGGTAGACGGGCATTCTTATATAGACCAGTCAAAGTGCATTCGCTGCGGCCGGTGTAAGGCTGCCTGCCCTTACGACGCGATAGCGCATGAAATTCGTCCGTGTGCAGAGGCGTGCGGTGTAAACGCCATTGAAAGCGACAGCTCCGGCAGAGCATATATCAACCCGGATAAATGCGTTTCATGCGGAATGTGTATGGTAAACTGTCCGTTTGGTGCAATAGCCGATAAATCGCAGATATTCCAGCTTATCCGCGCCATGAAAGAGGGCGGAGAAATTGTTGCGGAGGTTGCTCCTGCAATAGCGGGGCAGTTTGGCCCGAACGTAAGTCAGAAAAATGTAAAGGCTGCGCTTTTAGAGCTGGGATTTTCAGAGGTCTATGAGGTGGCGCTTGGCGCTGATATGGGCGCTGCGACAGAAGCGCGTCATTATGTTGAAGAGGTTGCAACCGGCAAGCTGCCGTTCCTGCTGACGTCATGCTGCCCGTCTTGGGCGGTGCTCGCAAAGCACTATTTTCCGGAAATGATAGATAAAATATCAAATGCGCTGACGCCTATGGTGGCAACGGCGAGGACTATAAAACAAAAGCATCCCCATGCAAAGGTTGTATTTATAGGGCCGTGTGCCTCTAAAAAGCTTGAAGCATCGCGCCACAGCGTAAGAAGCGACGTTGACTTTGTAATAACATTTGAAGAATTAGATGCTATATTTGAGGCCCGCGGCATAGACATGAGCAAATATGAAAATGAGCAGGACATGCACGACGCTACGGGTGCCGGCAGAGGGTACGCCGTCGCCGGCGGGGTCGCTTCAGCGATAGAGAAGTGCATAAACGAATATTATCCCGGCACCGAGGTTAATATTGAGCATGCAGAGGGCCTTTCGGAATGCCGCAAGATATTGATGATGGCGAAAGCAGGCAAAATGGACGGCTGCCTGATAGAGGGAATGGGTTGTCCGGGCGGCTGCGTTGCCGGCGCGGGAACCATAGCTCCTGTTATGAAAGCGGCGCAGGCCGTAAAAAAAGCTGTTCAGGATTCTGACGAGGCAGTTCCGCCTAAAGAGCTTGCAGAAATACAGCTTGATTAATGCTTATCAAAAGAGTTATGATGGTTTGAGAAATTATGCCCGGACTAAAAAGGTCTGGGCATAATTTATTGCTGCTTTGAGAATGAGAAAAGCATTGTTAAAACTGGGAGCAGGTAAAAAGTCATTGGCAAAAAATAAATTAGTGAAAATCAGGTAATGAGTAGAAAAAAGAACTTGTTTCTCCTCACAAAATAAGTTTGTTTAATAAAAGGGAATGTAAGAAGCCTCAAGTTACTACGAAACTTAAGGAGAGAAGAAATGACTAATTTACCATTTGCAGCGCGAGCCATGCGATGATATTTATCAGTGCCCCTTTTAGGAGTCAGCAAGTACTAACTCCTCTGGGGTCTGAGTAAACCACTACTTTACTATTGGTTTTGATTGAAGCTTTGGCGGAAAACCTGTTTTGCCGCAAATAAGCAGAAAAGGTTAAGATGACCTTGTGCTGTAAGTGCGGCTTTTGATAAAAAGAGCACACAAGGCGGCAGTCAATGGTTAATCACACAACTGCCCATTATAATGGAAGCTTACGTACAACAGGAGAAAACAATGAAACGGCTGCTTATATTGGCTGACTGCGAAGTGTTTCGATGATATTATTCTGTTACACTTAATTGGCCGCGCCGGCAGCCATTTCAGGTTCTATGCAAGCTGCCGCTTCGACAGTGGCTTTGACTATAGAAATGATTAATTTAAACTGGCTTTAAGCTATAATAAATCTGAGCAAATATTATAAAATGACGTTTTTGTAATATAAAAGTCATCTGAAAGTAAGACTTATATTGTACAATAAGCTCATAAACTGAAAAGGAGCAGTGGAGCAATGGAAATACTAAGAGTGGAAAACCTTACCAAAATATACGGAAAAGGAGAAAATGCCGTGCATGCATTGGACGGCGTATCGTTTTCTGTGGAAAAGGGCGACTTTATTTCAATAATAGGACCGTCTGGCTCCGGCAAATCGACGCTTCTGCACATATTGGGCGGCGTAGATAAACCCACCGATGGAAAGGTGTATATGAACGGTCAGGACGTATATGCGCAAAACGATGAGCAGCTTGCTATTTTCCGCCGCAGAGAAGTCGGGCTTATTTATCAGTTTTACAATCTTATACCCGTGCTCAACGTTACGGAGAATATAACTTTGCCGGTGCTCATGGACGGCCGCAAGGTAAATGACGAAAGGCTTGAAGAGCTGCTTAATACACTGGATTTAAAGGGCAGAGAAAATCATCTGCCAAACCAGCTCTCCGGCGGACAGCAGCAGCGTGTTTCAATAGGTCGCGCACTTATGAATGCTCCGGCGGTGGTGCTGGCCGACGAGCCGACAGGAAATCTTGATTCAAAAAATAGTCAGGAAATAGTAGAGCTTTTAAAGCTTTCAAATCAGAAATACAACCAAACACTTATAATAATAACGCATGACGAGAATATAGCTCTGCAGGCCAACCGCATACTTGCAATAGAGGACGGCAGAATTACCCGCGATGAGGTGATTAACAGATGAATATATTCAATAAAGTCACCTTAAAAACAATGAAGCACAACCGCACCAGGACTATTGTTACAATTATAGGCGTTATACTGTCCGCCGCCATGTTTACAGCGGTTACTACCTTTTGCTCAAGCCTTATTGATTTTCTTCTGCGAACTACGATATACACCGACGGGGACTATCATATATCGGTAGACGACATACCATACGCTTTAGTTGAGGAATTGGCGCAGGATGAGAATACAGACCAAATGTCAACAATGCAGTATATAGGCTATGCACCGGCAAAAAATGACAATGAAAATAAGCCGTATTTTTATGTCGGTGCTGCAGATGAGGGAATGTTCAGCTCAATGCCGGTGCATCTTACCTCCGGCAGGCTGCCGCAAAACGACGCTGAGATAATTTTGCCTGAGCATTATTATAATTTCGGCGGAGAAAGCTACACAGTTGGAGACGTTATTATTCTTGAAATAGGCGACCGTACAGAGGACGGGCACACGATGAGTCAAAACAATCCGTTTGTCACGGTAGAAGATGGAGGAAAGGAAGAGTTTACGGCGCGCCAGAAGCGGGCGTATACGGTAGTAGGCACATATGAACGCCCAAACTTTGAGCCGTACAGCGCACCCGGATACACTGCACTTACTTTGCAGAGCAGCGGTGCTCAGGACGGGACGTTTTCCGTCTATGCTAAGTTTAATAAAGTGTCATCGTCAATTTTACAGGAATATGTTAATGAGCATAATCTTGGCGAGTACAGCATGCAGGTAAACTGGGATTTGCTGTCGCTTAACGGCGTATTCCAATTCAGCAATTTCTCAACGGTAATTTACTCGCTCGGCGGAATATTCATATTCCTTATACTGCTCGGCTCGGTGGCACTTATATACAGCGCATTTTCCATTTCGGTATCTGAGCGTACGCGTCAGTTTGGACTTTTGTCGTCGATTGGGGCAACTAAGCGTCAGATAAAGCGCTCCATGCGTTTTGAGGCAGCGGTCGTATCAATAGTAGGAATACCAATAGGAATTATCGTCGGAATAGTCGGCATGTGGATAACATTTTTATGCATAGGCGATAAATTCAGCAGTATCGTATCTTCGCCATACAGCGTAAACTTGCACATATCGTGGCTTTCAGTGCTATTAGCAGCGGTTATCGCGGCGGCGACGGTATTTATATCAGCATGGATTCCCTGCCGGCGAGCGACTAAAGTAACGGCTATCGACGCCATAAGGCAAAGCCAGGATATAAAGATAAATGGACGCAAAGTAAAAACCTCCAAAATCACATATAAGCTTTTCGGGCTTGAAGGAATGCTTGCAAAAAAATATTTTAAGCGCAGCCGCAAAAAGTATCGCGCGACGGTTGTTTCGCTGGCACTCAGCATTATACTGTTTGTCTCGGCAAGCTCGTTTTGCATGTATCTGACAGATATGACGTCGACAACAATACAAGTAAAAAACTATGATGTTTCTTATTCTTTCCCATCCCGTGACCAGGATTTTTGGTCGAGTGAGTCGGCAAACAGCATGCTTGCAGAAATTCAGAACGCCGATGGAGTTACCAGTGCCGCTTTCAGCAGATACACATGGCACACTTTATTTATACCAGAAGAGGACAGAAGCATTGAATACAACGCTATTATGAAAGAAAGGGCAAAAGAAAATGGCTCGGAAAAGCTGCAATATTACACATTTTCCAACGCATATTATATAGACAACGCATCATATAAAAGCCTTATAGAGAAAAACAATCTTGACCCAAATATTTATCTTAACACCGACAACCCGCCGGCGATTGTTTTAAATTCACAGGTAAGTAATGATTATGATTACGACGCTGAAACGGGTGAAACTAACAGGGTCAGCCGCAACTATAATTATTTAAATGCGAACGCCAGCAGCTTAATGGCGATATATGATAACACAGAAATAGACGGCTATGTTTGGGCGAGTATAGGTATAGATAAAGAAAGCAACCGTCTGATGCATTACTATGTATCTGAGGATGAGATAGAAATAGGTGAAAGGGGCGAATATAAAATCACCGATGAAATGCTTGCAAATGCCATGATGGTGCCAGCATCCATGGAAAGAATAGATATAGGCGACAAAATATCGGAAGCGCCGTTCGGAGTAGAAGACAGCAGTGATTTAGAACTTATATATCCTATGAGTGCCTTGTCGCCCGCATATGAGTATACGATTGGCAAAGTGTATATGAGAACCGATGACAGCGATAAGCTTATAAGCAGTGTAAAGAATATAGTAAAAGACTACGGCCTGAGATATGACGACGACTGTTTTGATAATGTAAACAGCCAAGAAGAAAACGAGCGCAATTTTGTAGTAATAGTAAATGTATTTTCATATGGATTTATAGTGCTTATATCGCTGATAGCTGCTGCGAATGTGTTTAATACAATTTCGACGAACGTATCGCTGCGTCGCCGTGATTTTGCCATGCTGCGCTCAGTGGGCATGACGCGCAAGGGTATGAATCGAATGATGAATTACGAATGTTTGCTTTATGGCACAAGAGCGCTGATATTCGGCCTGCCGTTTGCCGTCGCTATAACTTTACTGATTTATTTAGTAGTACAGGACACATATATGGCAAACTTTACATTGCCGTGGCTGCAAATTCTCATAGCAATAATAAGCGTATTTGTCGTGGTAGGCGCTTCTATGGTATACTCTATGCGAAAAATTAAAAGAGACAATCCTATTGACACGCTCAAGAACGAGAATATATAATACTCTTAAATTTATCTATTATTTGGAAAATGTGTGGGTTAAATAGGGGGAGTAAAAAATTGAAAACGTACTATGATGAGGAAGGCGCTCCAAGAGCAGAAAATATTGTATCGCGCGATGACAAAAAGCCGGTGCTGCTTATTGGCGATTCTATAAGGCAGGGATACTGCGCGACGGTAAAGGATTTGCTCAGCGATATTGCCGATGTATATTATCCGGACGACAACTGTAGATTTGCACAGTATATAATTGCGTCGATATCTTCATATGTCAATTTAGTGCCGGAGCCGGACAAGGTAGAGATAGTATACTGGAACAGCGGGCATTGGGATACAGCGCATTTCAGGTATGATGATGAGCCGCTTAATTCTTTAGAGCAGTATGGTCATGCGATAGCGCGGGTTCAAAGGGCTTTTAGACGAGAGTTTAAGAATGCCAAAATAATTTTTGCAACAACAACTCCTATGAATCCGGCGGGAGGCGACATCATGAATCCTCGCACGACAGAGGAGATTATGAAGTATAATGAAATAGCCTCTGATTTAATATTAGGACTTGGCGGCGAGATTGACGATTTGTTTGAGCTTATGAAAGGCAAAGATTCATCATGGTATAAAGACTACTGCCATTATACTGATGAAGGATTTCGCTATATAGGCAGGCATGTTGCGAATTATTTGAGAAACGTACTTTCAAAGAGCGAGTAAGGTTACAGCATGCTTGCGACAAAAGAAAATTTAGAAATCATATCTGCATAAAAGGCGCTTATAATTTTCCGTTAAAATTTATGCCTGTAATTAAAGAATATGTCTGTGCACACAAGTAAGATACATCAATTTTATTACAGGCTTCGGAATATTGCTCAGAGAAATTTATAATACTGTATATGTGAAAATATTAGTTTAAAAAAATCCCCGTCATCCCAGGGGATTTTTTTAATTGAAAATGTTAATGAAATCTCCTTTGAAAATTAATATTAGCCATGCAGAATTAACAGGCATTGTCGCATTAATGCTCCCTTATATTTTAGTATGTAAAAAAATTAACAATATTTCTATTAAAATTGGCATTTACATATACCAGCTTGACAAAATATATACACAGAGGTATAATATAAAAAATCAGAAATATGGTTTATTTACACAAAAACGGTATAAATTTTAATAATGCTTTTTGATGTTATGGTAAAAAGTCATTTAAAATAAATATATTGCTGACGGAATAAGTGGATGATGAAGATGGGCTGTAAAAGATTATACTGACCGACCGCCTGGGCAGCATTTGTTGTAAAGACGAATGTTGCTCTTTTTTACTGTACTCATATTTTATAAATCTAAATTAAATAAAGATTTTAGCTTAAAAAGGTCAAAAAGATCATAGAAG
>USGR01000031.1 GCA_900554165.1 uncultured Oscillospiraceae bacterium
GTGTAACAGGCAGCGATGGTAAAACTACCACTACCACTATTATTGCAAAATTATTGGAAAAACAAGGGTATAACGTATGGACAGGCGGAAATATTGGCAAGCCATTGCTTCCATGCGTACAAAATATTGCACCACAAGATTTTGCTGTAGTAGAATTATCTTCATTTCAGCTTATTTCTATGCGTCAAAGCCCTCATATAGCTGTTGTTACTAATGTAGCGCCTAATCATCTTGATATTCATAAGGATATGCAGGAATATATTGACGCAAAGAAAAATATATTCCTGCATCAGGGTGCTTTTTCAAAAACGGTACTCAACGCTGACAACGATGTAACATCCTCCTTTGCGGATGAGGTGCGGGGCAAGACATATATGTTCAGCATGAATCAGCAGCCGGCATTTGGCGCCTACTATAAGGACGGCGCTTTATATATGTCAAAGCTGGACGGCACAGAAAAAATTATGGATGAAAGTGATATACTGCTGGTCGGCAAGCACAATGTCGAAAACTATCTTGCGGCAATATCAGCAGTGTATGGCATATGCAGCACAGACAGCATGAGATATGTCGCATCGCACTTTAAAGGTGTAGAACACCGCTGCGAGCTGGTGAGGGAGCGCAGCGGCGTAAAGTGGTACAACGACTCCATCGCCACCAGCCCTACGAGGACGATAGCCGGACTTAAAGCGTTTAAGCAAAAGGTAATAATGATTGCCGGCGGCTATGACAAGCATGTCCCTTTCGAGCCGCTTGCGCCGTATGCCTGCGAAAAGGTCAAGGCGCTTATTCTAATGGGCCAGACGGCGGACAAAATAGAAAAGGCCGTCACATCCTTTGAGGGGTATGATGCCGGCGCGCTTAAAATATACCGGGTGTCGTGCATGGAGGAAGCTGTAAAAATTGCCGATGATATAAGCGCAGAGGGAGATATCGTTTATCTCAGCCCGGTGAGCGCGAGCTTTGATATGTATCCAAACTTTGAGGCGCGCGGCCGGCATTTTAAGGATTTGGTAAAAAAATTATCATAATAATTGTCTTTTACGCTTTTAGTGTAAAAGAATGAATGATAATGTCAGTTTTTAAAGCAAAAAGCAATATTGTCAAATATAAGCGGGGTAAAAATATGGATGTAAAAGAAATATTGTTTAAGCTGTCAGCGGCAGCGGGTGTCGGCGGGCTGCCTGATGCTCCACAGACCGCGGCAGACATGCTCAGCAAGTATGCCTCTATTTCAAGAGATGGAGCCGGAAACGTCATAGGTAAAATATCGGGAAACAGTGAATATAACATAATGCTCGACGCGCACATTGATGAAATAGGCTTTATGGTCACATCGGTGGATGAAAACGGCTTTGTAACGGTTACTGACAGCGGCGGCATAGATTCAAGACTGCTGCCGGCAATGGAAGTAATAATACATGGAAAGCGGAAAGTATACGGCGTATTTTGCAGCACACCGCCGCATCTCAGCAAAAAGGACGATGCTCCTCGCAAGCTCAGCGAAATGCATATAGACACAGGTCTTGGCGCAGAAGCGGCGGAGATAATATCGGTAGGCGACAGGGTTACGTACAGTACAGTACCGGCGGCGCTGCTGAACGGCTGCATGACGGGCAAATCATTTGACAACCGCGCAGGTGTGGCGTCGCTTATTCGCGCTGCCGAACTGTTGCATGAGCATGGCAGTCTGCCCTGCGGCGTTACTATCCTTTTGTCGGTGGAAGAAGAGCTCGGCTGTCTCGGCGCCGGCAGCGCCGCATACGCCATAAGGCCGGATGAAGCTGTTGCGGTAGACGTATCGTATGCCAAAAGTCCCGGCACGCCGCCAAATAAAACGGGTATACTCGGCAGCGGACCTATGATAGGCGTATCTCCTACGCTGTGCGGAGAGATAACTGAGCGGCTTAAGGCGACAGCAAAAGAAAACGGTATACAGTATCAGATAGAAGCCATGGGCGGCAGGACTTCCACCAACGCAGACGTTATATCAATATCCGGCAGCGGCATTAAAACGGGTCTTGTCTCAATACCGCTGAGGTATATGCACACGCCGGTTGAGGTGATAACTGAGTCGGATGTAGAGAACACGGCAAGACTTTTATATGAATATATTCTTAAAGGCGGTGTTAAAAATGCTTGAGCTATTGAAGAAATTCTGCAATATCGACGCACCATCAGGCAGCGAGGGGGCGATGCGCGAGGCTATAATAGAGGAAATATCTTCGTTTTGTGAATATAGAGTAGATGCGCTCGGCAGCATAATCGCCTTTAAAAGGGGCAAAAGCAGGAGCAGTAAAAAGGTAATGCTCGACGCACACATGGACGAGGTCGGCATAATGCTGACCGGCATAACGGACGAGGGCTTTTTAAGCTTTACCACCGTCGGCGGAATAGAGGAGACGGCGCTGGTCGGCTCAAGAGTAAAAATAAACGGGCTTACAGGCGTTATAGCTTTGACGCCGGTACATCTTCTGACGTCATCGCAGCGTGAGAAAAAAGTATCGTTGGACGAACTGTATATTGATATAGGTGCAAACAGCCGTGAGGACGCGCAAAAATATGTATCGATAGGTGATACGGGTACGTTTGAGAACAGTTTTAGGCAAATGGGCGATATGATAAAATCCAAAGCTCTGGACAATCGCATAGGCTGTGCACTTTTAGTTGACATAATAAAAAGTGAAACAGAGCATGATATGTATTTTACATTCACTGTACAGGAAGAGGTTGGCCTGCGCGGCGCGGCGGCGGCCGCTTTCAGCGTTGCGCCGGATTACGCAATTATATTAGAGGGAACAACAGCAGCGGATATTCCCGGCGTAGATGCGCCTAATAACGTCTGCCGCGTGGGAAATGGTCCGGCGGTGTCGTTTATGGACAGGGCCACGCTGTATGACAGGGAAATGTATAACGAAGCCTTCAAAACAGCGAAAGAGATGGGCATTGTCTGCCAGCCAAAATCGCTTGCATCGGGCGGTAACAACGCCGGCTCAATACAAAAAGCCGGCAGCGGGGTAAGATGTATAGCGGTAAACGTGCCGGTGAGATATCTGCACTCGCCGTCGAGTATGGCCAGCATAAACGACATTGAAAATGCCGGTAAGTTGGCAAAGGCCATAGCCGAAAAGTATGCCGCAAAATAGATACATTATGATATACTTTTATCGGAATGCCGTAAAGCGAATTGTAGGTCGATACGGCGTAGGGGGAAGATAAAGGCGCACACCAGCCGGGAGACATAGCATGCGGCAGGTGATTGGCCGGAAGTGAGATGGGTGCTGTCGGTTGCTCATACTTAAACTGCCGGGAAATAAACCCGATATGCCTAAGTGTTTCCACGGCGTCTTTTCACTTTTTCACCCATGGTGTGCGTCAGCACATCGGCGGTCTTAAAAGCAAATATCCCTCTCTACCGCCCATATTTTCGGTGCTAAGCAATTTTCGGCGAGAATGTTTTCATGCGGACAAGGCATAAATTTGCAGCCATACTGCCGTATGGTAAAAATTTTAATGCAGTCGGCGCGGAAAGAAGCTGAAAACCACATTCTGTCCAACACCCGTCAGCTTAACCAAGCGGCTTTAATGTATATTATTTTGTATGCTCACTGTTTTGCCGGTATATCCCATATGAAACCAGCCAAAGCGGATGCACTAACAGCGCTTAATTGTCGGATGCAAAGGCTTTTGTATATACGTTGAGGACAAGGCGCGGCTTGAGGACGGCGCGGTTAAACAAGTCTGTGCATGCAGCAATGTATAAAATGCGCTTGCAGCATAAGCTGCGGCAAACGGAATAAATTAAAAACACGAGAAACGGGGAATTAGAGTTTGCACAATAATTTTTTTAATATGTCAAAAGAGGTTTTAGCGCTCTCAGCCGATGCTGAAAGCATAGCAGAGGCTCAGTTTGAAAAAATAGACGCTGTAACGGAATATAATCAGCAAAAGGTGCTTTCTGCCTTTATAGACAACAAAGTCAGCGAGGCGCATCTCGGCGCTACTACAGGCTACGGCTACGACGATATGGGCAGGGATAATCTCGACCGGGTCGTGGCGGAAATATTCGGCGCTGAGGACGCGCTTGTAAGGCACTCCTTTGCGTCGGGCACGCATACTATAAGCACGGCGCTGTTCGGGCTGCTTCGCCCAGGCGATAGAATGCTGTGTGCCTGCGGCCTGCCGTATGATACGCTGCTGCCGGTGTTGGGCGTGAAAGAGACGCCCGGTTCGCTTAAGGATTTCGGTGTAGAAATTGACGTCATTGAATTGCTGCCCGACGGCACAATAGATATTGACGGGTTAAAGCGGGCGGTAGGCGGCAAAAAATATAAGATGCTTTACATACAGCGCTCAAGGGGCTACACTTTACGTCCGTCATATACGGCGGAGGAGTGCGCGAAGGCAATAAAGGCCGCAAAAGAAATAGATAGCAGTATAATTGCTATGGTGGACAACTGTTACGGCGAATTTGCCGGGCTTTATGAGCCAACGCAGCTTGGCGCAGACGTGATAGCCGGTTCGCTTATAAAAAATCCCGGCGGCGCCATAGCACGGTGCGGCGGTTACATAGCCGGCCGCAGTGAACTTATAGAGCTCTGCGCATATCGCATGACGGCGCCGGGCGTCGGTCGCGAAGTCGGCGCTACCTTGGGAATGAACAGAGAGCTATATATGGGCTTTTTCAATGCGCCGCATGTGACGGGTGAGGCAAAAAAAGCGGCAGTGTTCGCATCAGCTCTATTTGGCAGTCTTGGATATGATGTGAGTCCGTCGCATTCCGACGAGCGCGGCGATATAATCCAGAGCATAGTTTTAGGAGATGAGCAGCGTCTGTCTGCCTTTTGCTGCGGACTGCAGAGCGGAGCGCCGGTAGACTCTTTTGTATCTCCGGTACCGGCGCCAATGCCGGGCTATGATGATAAAGTAATAATGTCAGCCGGTGCATTTACGGGCGGGTCGTCTATTGAGCTTTCCGCCGACGCCCCGCTGAGAGAGCCTTACGCCGTATGGTTTCAGGGCGGCTTTAATTATCACAGCGCTAAGGTCGGAATAATGCTCGCAGCAGAGAATATGCTGAAAAACAACTGTCTTTATAAATAATAAATAAAACGGTGCATATTAAATGTAATATGCGCCGTTTTTTTATAGTAAAACCACGCGCTGGGCGTGTAATTTTAGGAAGCCTATGGCGATAAGTCGGGCATCCTGATGCGTCTAAGCGACATAAATAGTCTGTCACACACGAAATTAATATAAAAAATGGGGGAGGGAAAATAGAAATATGCCGATATTTATCCGCATTGTTGACGCTGTGTGCAACTGGAAAATTAGTATTGACTTTTTTAAGATGTTGGGTTATCCTGCAAGATGTAGTAAAAATAAGAAAACGAGAGGCGAAGAACATGCTTAAAATAAAACTAATAGGCGATATAGACATCTTTAAGCCGGGCATACAGGCTATGAAAGAGGACTTATCGCTTCGCTTTTGCGATGACGGCATTCCCGTCACAGTGGAAAAGGGCGATAAGCTTTCGGTCAGGATGTCGGAGGAAGAGGGACATATTATATATGGTGAAAAAGTGCACTTTTTCCGCGCGCTGTCTTATATAGAGCAGTACGGAACATTATGCTTTGTAGAGGAAAAATCCTGCTTTAAAAAGAGCGGCATAATGTTTGATTCCTCCCGCAATGCGGTAATAAAGCCGGAAACCCTTAAGTTTATGTTCCGCAAAATGGCGCTTATGGGCCTTAACATGGGCATGATGTACACGGAAGATACATATGAGGTAGAGAATTACCCATACTTTGGCTATCTCCGCGGCGCATACAGCAAGGCAGAAATTAAAGACCTTGACGACTATGCCGATATGCTGGGTATAGAGCTGGTCCCATGCATACAGACGCTGGCTCACCTTGAATGCGTGCTGAGATGGGAGGCAATGGCCCCCATACGCGACACGGCGAGGGTTATGGAAATTGATAATGAGGAAACTTATAAATTTATAGCGCAGATAATAAAGGACGCAAGCGAGCCATACCGCACCAAGCGCATACATATAGGCATGGACGAAGCTGAGCTGCTGGGGCTTGGCAAATATCTTAAAGATAACGGCTATGTCCCGGCGCACGACCTTATGTTAAAGCACCTCTCAAGGGTAAACGAGATAGTAAAGGCGCAGGGACTGGAGCCCATGATATGGAGCGATATGTTCTTCAGCTCATGCTCGCCGGACGACAACTATTACGACCTTGTCGCACCGATACCCGAACATGTAATAGAGTCGGTGCCGGATAATGTAACACTGGTATATTGGCATTACGGCACGGTTGACGAGGAAACCGACGATATAATGCTGAAGCGTCATAAGCTGTTTAAGGCAAAAACAACGTTTGCCGGCGGCTTATCCACATGGAGCGGAATGACGCCGGGTTACGGCTCGGCAATATACAGCGCCAAGCTGGCGCTGCGTCAGTGCTTTAAGCACGGCATAGATGAGGCGATAGCAACGGCGTGGGGCGACAACGGGCAGGAGTGCAATCTGATAACAGCGCTTTACGGCTTCCAGGTATGGGCGGAAATGGGATATCACGAGGGAATTTTCCACGAGGAGTACACCAAAAACCGCTTTAAGGCGTGTGTGGGCGTAAGTGCAGATGCATTTTTGGATATAAGCCGTCTTGACGAAGTAGACGGAGTAGTACCGCCGCCGAACTTCTACGTTGCCGACCCGACAAAATATATGCTGTTTGAAGACCCATTATTTGAGACGATGGGTGACGACAGTCAGCATTTTAAGCTTTCTCCTTATTATAAGAAAATGACGACGGTAATGGAAAAACACAGGGATGAAAATCCTGAATTTAAAAAGATGTTTGAGTTTTTTGTACGCCTTTCCGCCGCTGTCGAGAAAAAGTGCATTTGGCATGAGAACGCTGCCAAATGCGTACGCGAAAAGGACAGGGTAACGGCGCAGATGCTGTCAGAGCTTGCGCCGGAGATAATAGCAAAAATTCAGGAGCTCAGCCTTGCATGGGAGGACTTCTGGATGGATACAAACAAGCCGTACGGCTTTGATGCGATTGAGGTTCGCCTTGGCGGAGTAATGGCGCGCATGGAAACGGCCGGCAGGCATATGAAAGATTTTGCCGACGGACTTATAGATACAATACCTGGTCTCGACGAGGAGAAAATACCGTATAAATCATATTATCCGGTTGGACACCTCAACTGCTATAAATTCTGGCACGAAGTAGTAACAAACGGCTACGCCGGGATAAGCGAGACTTTTTAGCGGTCTCTTAAACAGGTATTAAGGTAAACATTACTGAAAGGACATGAACAATATGCTTAAAATCTGGCTTAACGGCGAAACAGCCGAGTTAAAAGAGGGCCTTGAATTAATACTTCCTCAGCTTAGTATGAAGATAGAAAAGGACGGCATTCCTGTAAGCGTAAAGCAGGGGGATAAATTATCAGTTAAACTCAATGACAACGAGGGCAGCATTGTCTACAGCAAAAAGGCGGAGTTTTTCCGTGCGCTGTCTTATATAGAGCAGTACGCTACATCATGCGATGTTGAGGAAAGCGCTAAACTCCAAAATGTCGGCGTAATGCTCGATTTAACGCTAAACGGCGTAATGACGCCGGAGGCATTAGCGCGTTATTTTGCAAAAATGGCGCTTATGGGGCTTAATACAGCGATTATAAAGCAGCTTATGGAGGTTGAAGGTTATCCGCTTTACGGTTATCTTCGCGGGCGCTACACGCCGGAAGAGATGAAGCAGATAGACGACTATGCCTATTCTCTTGGAATAGAGGTAATACCCGGCATAGACACGTTAGCGCATCTTGACCGTGAGCTTTGCTGGCCGGTGCTGGGCGGTTTGACAGACTCTAAAGGCGTCATCTGCGTTGGTGAAGAGAATACGTATACATTTCTTGAGGCCTGTTTAAAGGCGCTGACGGCTCCATACCGCAGCAACAGAGTGTTTATAGGACTTGATGAAACGCTGAGAATAGGCCGTGGCAAATATCTCAGAAAGCACGGATTTAAAGAGACGGCCGACATTATAAGCGAGCATGTGGAAAACATGCGTCCGATATTTGACAGACTTGGCATTAAGCCCATGATGTGGAGCGACATTTACCTTGATAAGCCCGATTCTCAGGCAGTAATAGCATCGGCAAAGTCTATGGATATAATGTACAAGGCGGATAACTCGGCGGATACTAAAGTAGAGCTTGATGTACTGAAAAAGTTTTCGTCGAATGTTATGTATGTCGGCGAGAGTTGCTTTAAATACAGCGTTGTGCCGCGTTATGATATTACGGTAAATTCCGCTGCATCTGACTTGGCCGAATGTATAAACAGCGGGATAAAGGAAGCGGTTGCGCTTATGAGCTGCGAGGACGGCGCCGAGGCAGAATACTTTGCGGGGCTTTATCTGCTTCAGGTATATGCCGAGACAGCGTATACCGGAGAATATAACGAAGAAAAGACGAAGTCAAGGTTTGCCGTATGCGCCGGTGCCGACGCCGATGCCTTTTTGGGCCTTAACGAGTTCGACACACTGGGCGGAGTAAGGGGAAATCCCTGCAAATTTCTTTTATATCAAGACCCGATTATACCTATGTTTGAAAAGGACTGCGAGGGCTATAAATTTTCTGAGCTTTACAGCGAGCTTCAGACAAAATGTGCGGCTTGGCGGAAAGGAAATCCGGAGTTTGCCGTCATGTTTGAATTTTATGAAAAGCTGGCCGCAATGCTTTCCAAGAAATGCAAATGGCATGAAACAGCTGGTAATATAGTGCGC
>USGR01000032.1 GCA_900554165.1 uncultured Oscillospiraceae bacterium
CGAAGCGTGTCCGGCGGTTTTGAGCAAAGCTGGCATATTTACTGCGCTGTGCACCGACCATCCGGAAACGCCCGCCAAATATCTGCAGCTATGCGCTGCTGTGGCAGTGCGAAACGGTATGGATAAAATGGAGGCGCTGCGCGCTATAACTATAAATGCCGCTAAAATACTTGGAATATCTGACCGAACCGGCTCACTAAAAAAAGGCAAGGACGCCGATTTGGTGATTTTCAGCGGCAATCCGATTGATGTAACGCAAAAGCCGGAAATGATAATATGTGGAGGAGAAACGATAAAGCCATGAGGGAAATAGATGTAAAAGAGATAAAAGAAGCTGTAGCAAAATTATGTGTTGAGGCAAACATATATCTTCCGGACGATTTAAAGCAAGCGGTAAAGGAAGCCAGCGAGCAGGAAAGCAGCGAGCTCGGCCGAAAAATAATGTGCAATCTCTGCGATAATTTCCGCATAGCCGAGGAGAAGGGCATACCTGTATGCCAGGATACGGGACTGGCGGTAGTATTTGTCGAACTGGGGCAGGATGTGCACTTAACCGGCGGGCTGCTTTACGATGCAGTAAATGAAGGAGTAAAACAGGGCTATGTCGACGGCTATCTCCGGCTGTCGGTCGTGTCCGACCCCATTGAGCGCATCAATACTGGAAGTAATACTCCTGCGGTAATACATACTGAAATCACTGCCGGCGATAAAATAAAGATAACGGTGGCGCCAAAGGGTTTTGGCAGCGAGAATATGAGCGGAATAAGAATGCTTACTCCGGCAGCTTCTCGGGACGATATAATAGACGCTGTGCTGGAAATAGTGAAAAAAGCCGGCTCAAACCCATGCCCGCCGATTGTTGTAGGAGTCGGCATAGGGGGTAATTTTGAATATAGTGCATATCTGGCAAAAAAAGCGCTCGTGCGTCCGATAAGCGAGCGAAACAGCGACGAATATTACGCCGAGCTTGAAAGAGACATGCTTAAAAGGATAAACGAGCTTGGTATAGGTCCGCAAGGATACGGCGGCTCTACTACAGCGCTTGCTGTAAATATTGAAAAATACGCCACCCATATCGCGGGGCTTCCGGTGGCGGTTAATATGGGGTGCCATGTAAACAGACACGCCCACGCGGTAATATAAGATTTAGCATATACGCTTTTTGCAGGCCGTTTATTATCTATTAAATATTTATTTTATTTTAAAAAAACATTAAATTTTGCAGCTTATTTTATATTATAATATTACATAAAGGGCGCGTATTCCAAAATTTGCCAGACGTGTCTGCAGCTTAGATAAAGCTTGGCAAATTCGGCAAATTTTATATGTGCCGTTTAAATCTAATAAAAGGGAGGATACTTATGAATATCACCATCACTGGAAGAAAAGTCAACGTACGCGATTCTTTTAAGGAGCGTGTGGAGAAAAAGCTCGGAAAGCTTGACAAATTCTTTAACGACGACGCCGATTGCCGTGTAACGGTAACAGTGGAGAAAAATCACCAGACGGTTGAGGTTACGATAAATACGCAGGGAATGTATATACGCGCAGAAGAATCCGCCCCAACAATGGAAGAATCCCTTGACAGGGTTGTAGATGTGCTTGTGCGCCAGGTGCGCAAGAATAAAACAAAGCTTGCAAAACGTCTGCGTCCATCGGCAAGCGAGCTTAGTGAGCTTAATATTCCGGAGCAGCCGGAAGAAACCGAAAGCTTTAATATTATCAGGAGCAAAAAATTCGACATTAAGCCCATGGATGTTCAGGAGGCTGTGCTGCAGATGAATATGCTCGGCCACAGCTTTTATATGTTCCGCAATGTGGACACAGGTGAGATAAACGTAGTATATATGAGAAAGAACAACACATACGGCCTTATAGAGCCGGAGGATGATAAGTAAGTTAATTTGTTCATACGGTTTGTCTTTAACTAATAAGCGGCAAAGCTTTATGAAAATACTTTAAATTAGGCTAATGACTATTGCAAGCCGGGGATATCATGTGTCGCCGGCTTGCAATACAGCTTAGCGGCTCATATTTATTAAATTGCCGTACGCTAAAAGCTGATTATGTTAAAAAGCTGCGGTTTTGACTATTTTGGCACAAATATATTTTATTTGTTAAATTCGCAAATGGGAAATAGTTAGTAAATATACAATGTTTATGAAAGAGGATTAATATTGAAATATAATTACGCTGCGACCTGCCTTTTCGGACTGGAAGGTCTTGTCGCCGACGAACTTAGAAAAATGGGCGCTGAAGAGGTGGCTGCAGAAAACGGAAGGGTATTTTTCTCCGGCGGCGCCGATATACTCTGCCGCGCTAATATATGCTCGCGATTTGCCGAGCGCATAATGATTTATATGGGCAGTTTTAAAGCAGAAACGTTCGACGAGCTTTTTGACGGCGTAAAATCATTGCCGTGGGAAAGCTTCATAGGCAAAGACGATGCTTTTCCGGTAAAGGGCTGGTCGATAAACTCAGCGCTGCATAGCGTGCCGGGATGTCAGTCAATAATAAAAAAGGCGGTTGTTGAGCGGCTGAAATCGGTTTACGGGATTTCGTGGTTTAAGGAAAGCGGCGCTGCTTATAGAATATCATTTTCTATAATGAAGAATACAGCGTCGCTTTATATCGATACTTCAGGCGAGGGACTGCATAAGCGCGGCTATCGTCCAAGGTCTAACGCCGCGCCTATTAAAGAGACGCTCGCGGCGGCGATGGCTTATCTTACCGGAATATTTGACGATTCTTATGTATATGACCCCTTTTGCGGCTCCGGCACAATACTCATTGAAAGCGCGATGATGGCTGCGAACATATCACCCGGCGCAAAGCGCAGATTTGCCGCCGAAAGCTTTGGGCAGATAGATTTATGTGTTTGGAAAGCCGAACGCGAGAGAGCGCGCGACATTGTAAAAAGAGACATAAGCTTTATGGCGTTTGGCTCTGATATAGACAAAGCGGCGGTTGCCCTTACCTTGTCAAATGCACAGTCAGCCGGAGTAAAGCAGTTTATAAAGGCTTATCCGGCAGATATAAGAGAATTTAAAGCTTTGGGAGAAAGCGGCAAGGTTATTACAAACCCTCCGTACGGCGAACGTCTGTCGGACAAAAAGCATGCCGCACAGCTATATAAAATAATGGGCGAGCGGTTTATAAAACAGCCAGGGTGGAGATACTCAATAATAAGCCCTGATGAAAAGTTTGAGTCGATTTTCGGCAGAAAGGCCGACAAACGGCGCAAGCTCTACAACGGCATGATACAATGCCAGCTTTATATGTATTTTAAAGTCAAATAGCTGCATAATCTGTAGTATAATAGCGTGAATATATCAACTAATCTAAGCCAAAATGATATTATTATGTGGCCTTGTGTCCAAGCAAAATTAGTATTTTTAAAGTACATTATATATTTTCTTATAGCGCATCATCAAACCTATGCCAAATGTGCATATCAAAGATTATCAGATACTTATTAAGGCCGATTTTCTTATTAATCTTTATGATAGAGACGCAAGTGAAGATGCGATAAAGACGGCGCTAAAAATATTTTAATACTGATACGGTAACAAAAATATATAAGATAGTGCTTAAAGCCTGAGCAATATATAAAAATATACAAAACTGCGGGGATTTATATGCGGTATATATTTATAATTAATCCTGCTGCCGGCAGCGGAACCGGCCTACAGAAAATAAAGCCCAAAATTGAGGCTTATTTTACCGAGCATCCGGGAAATTATAAAATAATAGTCACATCAAAAAAGCGGCAGGGAATAGAGCTTGCCAAGTCTGAAGCGCTTTTGGGCGGCAAAGTGAGGATATACGCCTGCGGCGGCGACGGCACACTATTTGACATAGTAAACGGCGTCGCTGGATGCGAAAATGCAGAAATCGGAATTATTCCATGCGGTTCGGGAAACGACTTTATAAAATATTTCAGCTCAGACATTGACTTTTTTGACATTGAAGCTCAGGTAAAAGGCTCGTCAATACCCGTCGACCTAATACACTGCGGAGAATATTATGCCATAAACCAGTGCTTTATAGGCGTAGACTCAGACGTGGCATACAATAAAAATGTTTTGAATAAAGTTCCATTTTTGCCCGGCGGCTTGCAATATTTTTTGGCTATCGCCGCAGCGGTAATAAGAAATGACAGCCATAATATGGAGCTGCGCATTGACGATATGATAATCCCCGAAAAGAATTACTCAATTATGACGGCGGCTAACGCTCCCTTTTACGGCGGCGGCTTTAAAAGCGCGCCGGATGCACTGCCGTCGGACGGACTGCTTGATTTTATCAGTATAGACCATGTTTCGCGCCGGCGCATAGCTGCGGTAATTAAAAAGTTCAAGCGCGGCGAGCACTTGGGGCTTGATATATGTCACTATTTTAAAGGAAAAAGCATGACGGTTCGCTCTAAAAAAGATATGAAAATAAGCCTTGACGGCGAGATAGTAAGAGCAAAAGAAATTACCTTTAAGATATGTGAAAGGGGCGCTAAAATAATAGTACCGGGCTGCTGTACATCCGGGCTTAAAGAAAAGAATAAGAAAAAGATAGCGTCAAATGCATCGATATCAGGGGCCGCGCCGGCTATGGACAAACGGTAAGTTTTAAAGCGATGCCTATTTATTCCTTAAAATGGCGAGCAAAAGCTTTTCATGCATAAGATTAAATCTTTATAGTTACAATATGACGTTTCTAATTGGCCTTAACGGTGTTCCTGATTTAGATGTTAAACATCTATCTGAGCACTGACTGAGATTTAGCTGCCATAACTTCTTTTGATTATATCTTCGTCTACTTGTTAATAAATTTTGAACAATTAAAAAAATTGCGATTTACCTCTTGATTTTTACTAAATAATGGCTACAATATATATTAGCACTCAGGCACAAAGAGTGCTAATATATATTTTTTTACCGAGAAAAAACGGTAATCACAGATTAGTAAAATAACCGCAAAACCTAAAATGCGGAGAAAAGGAGTAATATTGATGAATATTAAACCGTTAGCAGATCGCGTAGTACTTAAAATGGTAGAAGCCGAGGAAACCACCAAGTCCGGCATTATTTTAGCTGGTTCAGCAAAGGAGAAGCCGCAGGTGGCCGAGGTTGTTGCAGTAGGCCCAGGCGGAAATGTTGAGGGTAAGGAAGTTACCATGTATGTCAAGACAGGTGATAAGGTCCTTACCAGCAAATATTCCGGTACCGAGGTAAAGGTAGACGGAGAAGAATACACAATAGTACGCCAGTCGGATATTCTGGCAATAGTAGAATAATTGAAAGGTTGATTTGATTATGGCAAAGGAAATTCTTTTTTCAACAGACGCCCGCAAGGCGCTGCAGGCCGGCGTAGATAAGCTGGCAGATACCGTAAAGGTAACTCTTGGTCCTAAGGGCAGGAATGTAGTTCTTGATAAGAAGTTTGGCGCTCCGCTTATAACAAACGACGGTGTTACAATAGCTAAGGAAATAGAGCTTGACGACCCGTTTGAGAATATGGGTGCACAGCTTGTAAAAGAGGTTGCTACAAAGACAAACGATGTTGCCGGCGACGGTACAACGACAGCTACACTGCTTGCGCAGTCACTGGTACGTGAAGGCATGAAAAACGTAACATCCGGTGCAAACCCGATGGTAGTTAAGAAGGGCATTGAAAAGGCCGTTGACGCAGCTGTAAAGGCTATCGAAAGCAATTCCAAGAAGGTAAGCGGAACAGCTGATATTGCGCGTGTAGCAACCGTTTCTGCAGCTGATGAAACTATAGGCAATCTTATTGCCGATGCTATGGAGAAGGTATCGTCGGACGGCGTTATAACGGTAGAAGAGTCAAAGACAGCAGAGACATATTCTGAGGTTGTTGAAGGCATGCAGTTCGACAGGGGCTACATTACACCGTACATGGTAACCGACACCGATAAAATGGAAGCTGTTTTAGACGATGCATATATACTTATCACCGACAAGAAGATTTCCAATATTCAGGAAATTTTACCGCTGCTTGAGCAGATAGTACAGCAGGGCAAGAAGCTGCTCATAATCGCTGAGGACGTTGAGGGCGAGGCGCTGTCAACACTTATAGTTAACCGTCTGCGCGGCACATTTACCTGCGTAGCCGTAAAGGCTCCTGGCTTTGGCGACAGGCGCAAGGAAATGCTTCGCGACATTGCAATTCTCACCGGCGGCGAGGTAATATCCGAGGAGCTTGGTCTTGAGCTTAAGGAAACAACAATGAATCAGCTCGGACGTGCACGTCAGGTAAAGGTTACTAAGGAAGATACTATAATAGTAGAGGGCGCTGGCGATAGCGACGAGATAAAATCAAGAGTAAATCAGATTCGCGCTCAGATAGAGACGACTACATCTGACTTTGACCGTGAGAAGCTGCAGGAGAGGCTTGCAAAGCTTGCCGGCGGTGTTGCAGTTATAAAGGTCGGTGCTGCTACAGAAGTTGAGATGAAAGACAAGAAGCTCCGCATAGAAGATGCTCTTTCAGCTACAAAGGCAGCTGTTGAAGAAGGCATAGTTGCCGGCGGCGGTGTTGCATTTATCAATGCTATGGGCGCTGTTGAAAGTCTTCTTACATCTGTTGAGGGCGATGAAAAGACAGGCGTTAACATAGTTCTCAAGGCTCTTGAGGAGCCAATGCGTCAGATTTGTAAGAACGCTGGCATAGAAGGCTCGGTTGTTGTTGACAAGGTTAAGGAGTCTGGCAAGACAAACTACGGCTTTGACGCTGCAAGCGAGAAATACACAGACCTCATAGAGGCCGGCATAGTCGACCCGACAAAGGTATCACGTTCTGCACTGCAGAATGCTGCTTCTGTAGCGGCTATGGTTCTTACAACAGAATCATTAGTCGCCGAGAAAAAGGAAGATGCAGCAGCGGCTAACGCTGCAGCAGCCGCAGCGGCAGCAAACGGCGGAATGTATTAATGCCTTGACTAAGAGCTAAATCTAAATTTATAAAATCCGGTACAGACATTTTATCTGTACCGGATTTTTACTGTTCTTTTGTTTAAAGCATTTAAGGCATTTTAGTTTTCAATTCTGCAATTTAAAATTTGTATGATTAAGTAATAGTTTATCTAGAAAAACAAAATCAAAGTTAATGACTTGTTGTGGCAAGCAGTGGCTTTTTGTGCTTTTATCTATCATTGGTTTTAAGCTCTGCTGTTGTACCACATATGTTAATATGCAAATGATACCGTATGTAGCCGTCAGCATTCGTTTAGTAGACTTTAAAAACGACTTCTTTACTAAATCTTTTTGACTACTAATACTAAGCGGAATACCTTTGTTAAGCTTCTAATTATACTCGGTTTGCAGATAAAATTCTCAAATCATACTAATATCATAATAAAACCCGCATTCCTTAAAGTCATGCGGGTTTATATATGGAGAATATTTTATTTTATAAATGCGTCGTGAACTACCTGTACAGCCTTGTCGGCATCGTCCATATTGATAAGTACGGAAATCTTTATCTCGCTTGTCGAAATCATCTGAATATTTATATCCGCCTCATACAGCGCCTCAAACATTTTTGACGCTACGCCCGGATGCGTTTCCATACCGGCGCCGACTATAGAAACCTTTGAAACGTGGTCATCACAGGTGATGTTCATTGCGTCGAGCGACGGCAGCATTTCATGCAGAACCTCTATAGCGTCCTTGCTCTGAGATTTCGGCACGGTAAAGGTTATGTCCTTCGTTCCGTCGCGGCCCACCGACTGCAGTATTATATCAACGTTTACTCTTTTCCTCGCAAGGGCAGAGAATAT
Source organism: uncultured Oscillospiraceae bacterium (assembly GCA_900554165.1). Next base: position 7,796 of record USGR01000032.1, read on the forward strand.
TTTAAAGGCCATGCCGGGAGTATCCTTTATACCTATTATTGACAGACGTGATACGTCATTATCTCTTGCAACGCCTCTTATCAGCATTTTTTCCACTTTGACTACCTCCTTAACAATTGTGCCCGGCTTATCCTCCAGGCTGGACAATACTTCTATTGGTATACCGTACTTCTTACCCATTTCAACCGAGCGGTTCTGAAGCACCTGCGCACCCAGTGTGGCCAATTCCAACATTTCATCATATGTGATTTCTTCAAGCTTTTTAGTGCCTTTAACAATGCGCGGGTCAGCGGTGTATACTCCGTCAACGTCAGTATATATCTGACATTTGTCGGCTCTAAGCGCGGCGGCAAGAGCTACTGCGCTGGTGTCTGAACCGCCGCGGCCAAGGGTAGATATGTCATCATACTTGTTAATACCCTGAAATCCGGCCACAATTACTATATTCTTGCGGGCAAGCTCGGCGTTTATCCTTTCAGATGATATGCTTTTAATACGCGCATTGCGGTAATTGGAGTCGGTCTTAACGCCGACCTGCCATCCTAACAGCGAAACCACCGGATACCCAAGGCTTTCAATCGCCATGGCCAGCAGGGCCACGCTGATCTGCTCTCCGGCGGCGAGGAGCATATCCATCTCCCGCTTGCTGCCGGAGGGG
>USGR01000033.1 GCA_900554165.1 uncultured Oscillospiraceae bacterium
GGAAATAGAGGATATTATAGGCATACCCGCCTCTCATGCACCGTTGGTGTCTGCCAAAACCGGGCATAATATGGAGCAGGTGCTGGAGATGATAGTAAAAGACGTCCCGCCGCCGACGGGCGACGAAAATGCACCCCTTAAGGCTCTTATTTTTGACTCTTATTACGACGCCTATAAAGGGGTTGTGGTTTATTTCCGCGTGGTAGAAGGCACAGTAAAATCGGGAATGACAATAAAAATGATGGCGACGGGAGCTCAGTTTGACATAGTTGAACTTGGCCGCAAAATGGCGATATCAATGCAGCCATGCGACGAGCTTAAAGCCGGCGAGGTCGGATATATAACAGCGTCTATAAAGAATGTCGCAGACGCGCGCGTGGGTGATACAATAACCAATGCAGACGCACCGGCTGACGAGCCGCTGCCGGGATACCGCAAAGCGAGCTCGGTGGTGTTCTGCGGCATATATCCAGCCGACGGCTCGCAGTATGAAGATTTAAAAGAAGCACTGGCAAAGCTGCAGCTAAACGACGCGTCTCTGCTGTTTGAGCCGGAGACGTCGGCGGCGCTTGGCTTTGGCTTCAGATGCGGATTTTTAGGCCTGCTGCATATGGAAATAATACAGGAGCGCATAGAACGCGAATTTGATATAGGAATAATCACCACTGCGCCAAGCGTTGTTTATAAAATTAAGATGACGGACGGCAGTGAGATAGAAATAGACAATCCTACAAACTATCCCGACCCGGCGCAGATACAGTACTGCGAGGAGCCGATAACCTCCGTGCACATATTAAGCCCGTCGGACTATGTGGGCACTATTATGGACCTCTGTCAGGACAGGCGCGGCGTGTTCAAGGACATGCAGTACACCGGCAAGGACAGAGTGGATATTCATTACGAGCTGCCGCTTAATGAGATAGTGTATGACTTTTTCGATGCTTTAAAATCGAGGACAAAGGGCTATGCGTCTTATGACTATGAGATTATAGGCTATGCAAAGTCCGACCTTGTAAAGCTGGACGTTTTGCTTTCCGGAAATGTGGTTGACGCGCTTTCGTTTATAGTCCACACCGATAAGGCGTATCCGCGCGCGCGCAGGATAGCCGAGAAGCTAAAGGACAATATTCCGCGCCAGCTTTTTGAAGTGCCTATACAGGTAGCGGTGGGCGGAAAAATAATTGCGCGCGAGACGGTAAAGGCCATGCGTAAGGACGTGCTCGCAAAATGCTACGGCGGCGATATAACCAGAAAGAAGAAGCTGCTGGAAAAGCAGAAGAAAGGCAAGAAGCGTATGAGACAGCTCGGCAATGTCGAGGTCCCGCAGGAGGCGTTTATTGCCGTGCTGAAGCTGGACGAATAATAATTTAATCGGCAGGGCTGCATATGGATTTGTCGATAGTAGTTTGAACAAAGTGGGTATCTGCCAAAATGGGAAATCGCGTTTCATATGAGCCTCTCATATAGCGAAGTATGTGCTTTAAATTGCTATAGCATTTCCGGCTGGTTAAGATAAAACAGCGTCAGTATATAGCTTTAAGACACAATTTATTGGATTTAGGCTTAAGCGTATGATTTTATAAATCATTTTTGCAGTTAGGGAGGAAAACAGCGGGCATGACTAAAGAGAGCGGCAATATCGGGATATATATACATGTGCCGTTTTGCCTGTCTAAGTGCCGGTACTGCGATTTTTACTCTGTTGCCGGCGCGGACGATATGCTGCTTGACTCTTATACCGACGCCGTGTGCCGCGACCTCAGCGCTTGGCATGAGGAGTTTGGCGGCAGGGCTGACACGATATATTTCGGCGGCGGCACCCCGTCTTTGCTTGGCGCGCGCCGCATTGCAAAGATAATTGATTGTGCTGCGAGAATTTATAACATAGATTTAGCATCAGCCGAGATTACTGTTGAAGCAAACCCTGATACTGTGACCGACATGCTGGCAGCCGGCTTGAGCTCCGGCGGAGTAAATCGGCTTTCACTCGGCCTGCAGTCGGCAGATTTGCGCCAGCTGCAGCTTCTTGGCCGCCGCCATACGCCGGAGCGGGCGGAAAGGGCTGTCGTTGCAGCGCTTTGTGCCGGAATTGACAATGTTTCGGTTGACATAATACTTGGGATAATGGAGCAGGATGTTAAATCGGCCTTGCTTACGGCTGACTTTGCTGCGGGCTTAGGAGTAAAGCATGTTTCGGCGTATATGCTGAAAATAGAAGAGGGCACGCCGCTTTATAATGAGAGGGAGAAATATAATATTCCCGGCGACGACGAGGTTTGCGATATTTATTTAAATGTATGCGACAGGCTTAATGAGCATGGCCTTTTGCAGTATGAGATATCCAACTTTGCACGGCCCGGCTTTGAATGCCGGCATAATTTAAAATACTGGAAGCTGGAGCCATATGTAGGCATAGGTCCCGCGGCGCATTCTTTTATAGGGAAAAGCCGATTTTATTATCCGCGTAATCTGAATGCATTTTTAAAAAACGGCCATGGGGCGTTAAAACTTGAAGAGAGATGCGCCGGGGATGTCGAAGAATATGTTATGCTGCACCTCAGGCTGCGCGAAGGAATCCATATATCGGAGCTTATTCGCATATATGGCGAGCAGACTGCCGGCCATATATGCGACAGAGCGGAAAAATTATCAAAAGAAGGGCTGCTTCATATTTTAAACGATAGGATATATTTAGACAGGCGGGGATTTTTAGTATCTAATTCAATAATTGCTTATTTGCTGTATGAGTAATTAGAATTGTCAGATAGTCAGACAGCATTGTACTGATTCTCTCGCGGTTATGCTGATTTTTAATAAGATACTGCAGACGGCAGTTATATAATCGGGTTTTGCTGTATTTTTGGCTCGCCAATAATACGGCAATTTTTTATTTTCTGTAAAACTGCCGTCAGCCGATAACGCAGAGTGCAAAAACTTTTAAATTTCAAATATATGGCTAATCCTAAGTTTGTATTTAGGTTAAGCTGCCGGGTGTCGGACAGAATATGGCTTTCAGCATCTTTTCGGCGCGGACTGCGTTAAAATTTTTGCCTTGCCAGCATGAAACCCTTCTCGCCGAAAACTGCGTCGCACGTAAAATGCTTGCGTCAGTGATAAACTTTTGCTTTTGAGACCGCCGGTGTGCTGACGTACACCGAGGTTGAAAAGCGAAAAGACACCGTGGAGGCATATTTTAGGTATATCGGGTTTATTTTCCGGCAGCTTAAGCAGTATTAATTAATATACAAATATGCCTGCTTACTGATGGAAAAACATCCGATATATAAATGAATACTTAGCGCGTTCTTAAAAAATTCGGAGAAAAGCTTTAATAAGCTTTAATAAACATTGTCCGCGCTGCGGCTATTGCTGCGGATTTTATAATTAAGGTGATTAATGTATATGGAGCAATTTACACTTAGATTATAATGTGAATTTATTGTGTAAAATAAAAGTATATCCTATTGAGCATTAACAATATATTTACAAATGGACTATTGACTATATTGCTGAAAGGTGGTAAATTATACTTGTTAGCACTCAATGATGATGAGTGCTAAATAATATATAAGCTTAAATTTAACGGAGGATATCATGAAACCCACAGAAAGGCAATTGCAGATATTAATGGCAATTGTTAAGGAATATATAAATACGGGTGCGCCGGTAGGCTCAAAAGCGCTGAGTGAAGCGCTGCCGTTTTCAGTTTCGTCAGCTACTATACGCAATGAAATGGGCGAGCTGATAGGGCAGGGATATCTTATACAGCCGCATACGTCGGCGGGAAGGATACCGTCGGTAAAGGGGTTTAAGCTATATGTAAACGGGCTGGCATCCGGTAAGCTTGATAAAAAAGACAAAAGTATGATAGACAATATGCTTCCTGAGGCAGACGACCCGGAAAAGCTGCTGGAAAACGCCGGCCGTGCGCTTGCCGCCATAACAAATTATGCGGCGGTGATGACTACGCCGTCGGACGGCGATGTAAGTCTAATTAGGGTTGACACGGTGCAGCTTGGCAGCAGGACGGGACTTATAATACTGCTCACGTCTGCAGGCGCGGTTAGGAATAAAGTATACAGGCTTAGCTGTGATATAACGCCTGAGCTTCAGCAGGCTTTTATGAATGTAGTTAAGGAGTGGTTTATCGGCAAAAGGCTGTCGGACATAAGCATGTCGTATGTTCAGACGGTTTCGGCCTCTCTTCCGCTTGACATCATGATGGCTGCGCCAATGTTGGTCGCGCTTGCACAGGCGGCGTCGGAAGCGGGAACATCGCATGTTAAAATGAACGGCGGCGACCATCTGCTTTATGAGTTTAACGGTGAGCAGGCTCGCTCTATTTTTGAATTTTTAAGGAGCGAGGAGGATATGCTTTCTCTGCTTAAGACGGCGGGCGACGAGGTCGGAGTGATATTCGGCGACGACACAGGCAGAAATGAGCTGAAAACATCGAGCGTCGTAGTTAAAAAGTATAATTTCGGCAAGTCAGCAGCGGGCAGTCTTGGCATAATAGGTCCGCTGAGAATGGACTATGAGAAGCTTATTCCTAAAATAGACTATTTTACAAAAATCTTTGAAAACAGGATAAAGGAAGTGTTCAGCAAATATTTTGAAGAATAGCCTGTTATATTAAAACATATGAAGGGTCGTGTAAACTTGTCTAACAGCAAAAAGGTAAACAACAAGGAAAAAGAGGAAAAAATAAAAAAGGAGAAGGCATCTGCCGAGTGCGCTGACAATAAAGAGACAACTGAGGATAACACATGCAGCGAAAAAGAGGTCTCAGACAGCACTACATCCGACGATGCGGCGGTTACGCTTCAAAAGGACTTGGACGAGGCAAAGGATATGCTTCTGCGCACAGCGGCGGAATTTGACAATTATAAGAAGAGAAGCGAGCGCGAAAAGCTTCAGGTAAGTGAATTTGTAAAGGCGCAGACAATAAAGGCGCTGCTGCCGCCGATAGACAATTTGTTAAGAGCAGCTGAGGCTGATTCTTCATCGGCAGATTATGCAAAGGGAGTGGAGATGACAATCCGCCAGCTTATGGAGGCGCTTGAAAAGCTTGGCCTTAAGGAAATTAATCCGGAAAACGAGCCGTTTGACCCCATGCTTCACGAAGCGGTTATGCATGAGGAAAATTTAGATGTGCCGGAAAACACCGTAGTACAGGTGCTCCAGAAAGGCTATATGATGGACGATACGGTAATACGTCCGGCGATGGTAAAGGTGGCAAATTAAATAACCTGCCTCAATAATGGGCAGGGAGCATTGCATAAAAACGCCGTAACAAATTTTGACACTAAAATGCGCGGCAAATTCAATAGCGGGTGCGAGCAGATTATAGGCGTTTTGCATCGGATATGTAATTGTGTCATACCGCTTTGACTGACTTCAAAATAACGCATTTTCAGCTAAGCGGGCGACGAAATTTACAGCAAAAACAGTAATTTAGTTAAATATAAATTTACAAAATAAAACAGGAGGCAATAATCATGTCAAAGATAATAGGAATTGACTTAGGTACAACAAACTCATGCGTAGCGGTTATGGAAGGCGGCGAGCCGGTAGTTATAGCAAATGCCGAGGGCGCAAGGACTACGCCGTCGGTAGTGGCATTTTCAAAAACAGGCGAACGTCTTGTCGGTCAGGTTGCAAAGCGTCAGGCGATTACAAACCCAGACCGCACAATATCTTCTATAAAGAGGGAAATGGGTACAAATTACACTGTTGATATAGACGGCAAAAAATACACACCGCAGGAAATATCGGCCATTATACTTCAGAAACTGAAGGCAGACGCTGAAAGCTATATCGGCGCCCCTGTAACTGAAGCCGTAATCACCGTGCCGGCCTATTTCACCGACTCACAGCGTCAGGCGACGAAGGACGCCGGAAAGATAGCCGGTCTTGAGGTAAAGAGAATAATCAACGAGCCGACGGCGGCGGCGCTTGCCTACGGCATAGACAAGGAAAACGACCAGAAGATAATGGTATATGACCTCGGCGGCGGTACTTTCGATGTCTCTATTATAGAAATGGGCGACGGCGTGCAGGAAGTTCTGGCTACAGCCGGCAACAACCGTCTGGGCGGCGATGATTTTGATAAGAGAATAATCGACTATATTTTAGCCGAGTTTAAAAAGGAGAATGGCATTGACCTTTCTTCCGATAAAATGGCCATGCAGAGGATAAAGGAAGCCGCAGAAAAGGCGAAGATAGACCTTTCCGGCGTAACATCAGCAGACATAAATCTGCCGTTTATATCAGCCGATGCAACGGGCCCGAAGCACTTTGAGACCACGATTACAAGAGCAAAGTTCAACGAGCTTACTGCTGATTTGGTTGAGAGCACAATGGGCCCGGTAAGACAGGCGCTTAACGACTCCGGACTTAGTGCATCCGACATAAACAAGGTGCTTATGGTCGGCGGTTCGTCACGTATACCTGCCGTACAGGAGGCGGTAAAGAAGTTCATGGGCAAAGAGCCGTTTAAGGGCATCAACCCCGACGAATGCGTTGCAATAGGCGCTTCAATACAGGGCGGCGTGCTCGGCGGTGACGTTAAGGGCCTGCTGCTGCTCGACGTTACTCCGCTGTCCCTCGGTATTGAGACGCAGGGCGGCATCTGCACGAAGATAATCGAGCGCAACACTACAATTCCTACTAAAAAGAGCCAAATATTCTCTACTGCCGCCGACAACCAGACATCGGTTGAGGTGCACGTGCTTCAGGGTGAGAGAGAATTTGCCCGCGACAACAAGACGCTGGGAATGTTCAAGCTCGACGGCATAGCTCCGGCACCGCGCGGCATTCCGCAGATAGAGGTAACATTTGATATCGACGCCAACGGCATAGTACACGTATCCGCTAAGGATAAGGGCACTAATAAGGAGCAGTCTATTACAATCTCCGCCAGCACTAATATGTCTAAAGATGACATTGACAAGGCGGTAAAAGAGGCCGAGCAGTATGCTGCAGAGGATAAAAAACGCCGTGAGGAAATGGACATCCGCAACAACGCCGACCAGATGGTTTATCAGAGCGAGAAAACTTTGACAGAATTTGGCGACAAGGTAAGCGAGGATGAAAAGAAGGATATCCAGGCTGCAATAGACGCGACGAAGGAAGCTCTTAAGAGCGACGACGTTGAGAAAATTAAGTCGGCGCAGGAAGAGCTGCAGAAGAAAATCTTTGCTCTTTCTGAGAGAATATATAAAGAATCTGCGGCTCAGCAGCAAAACTCCGACGCTGCCGGTGCAAATAATGCAAACGCAGCAGGCGGTGCGGGCGACGGCTCAAATGTCTATGACGCAAATTATGAGGACGTAGACAAAAAGGATGACAATAAATAATCGGCTCCATGCTGACAGCAGCGGCGCTCAAGCAAGGCGCATTGTCAATCAGCGGAGTGCCGCGTGATTTAAACATCAAAGTTTACGCTGGATTTCGGCAATATCGGCAGATATTTATACGACTGTTTATTGTCAAAAGCCGCAGGCCTTAAAATTAGGCGTATCTTCGCATAAGAGCGGCGAACAATTCTACAATATAGGCGAGCTGTGGTGCTGCTTATATATTGGAGTAGCATTATCAGGTCTTGAGCGGGTCAAGAAGCGTGTATTTATTTTAGCTGTGCAAGCTCACAGCGAAGACAATTGTGCAAAAGTTAATTAGCAATGTGCCTATACGCTGCCAGCCGCAAGTAAATTTGTGAGCCAAGCGCCGGAGATGCTGGCAAATTATAAAGAAATGAATTTGGGCGGGTGAACACCCGCCCAGCAAGCTGTATTATACATATAAATTTAGGGGTGCAGACCGTTAATGGCTGAAAAAAGAGATTATTATGATGTGCTGGGGGTCGACAGGTCCGCCAGTGAAGATGAAATAAAGAAAGCATACCGCAAGGCTGCTAAGAAGTATCATCCTGACTTAAACCCGGGAGACAAGGAGGCCGAGGCCAAGTTTAAGGAAGTAAACGAGGCGTATGAGGTGCTGTCAGACAGCTCGAAGAGGTCAAGGTACGACCAGTTCGGCCATGCTGGAGTTGACCCAAACTACGGCGCGTCGGGCGGTGGCGGCTATGGATACGGCAATGTCGATTTCGGCGACTTGGGCGATATATTCAGC
>USGR01000034.1 GCA_900554165.1 uncultured Oscillospiraceae bacterium
ATACACATGGGTATCTTGACGAAGTTAAAAATTCCGGCGAGCCCAAATTTATAAAATATTTTGACGATTACAAATTCGATGGTAAAAACAATTTAAATAAAAAATGCATCGGTATGCCTCAGTTTGGCGCTGCAATCAAATAAAGGCACATTACGTCACGAAAACTTTTTGGAGACTTATAAAAAATACTGAAATGGCTTTTGAAACGATATTAGTTATTAACTTTAAGCAGTTATAATCACATTGTTTATTGCAGATAATGCGGCCGAAATCAAACAAAAAATATATGAGCCATTCTATAAATTCAATGAGAATAATTCAGCAGTATTAAAATTTTAATTGAAAAGCCTTTTAAAAAGCTTTGGGGTACATATATTATAAAGAAACTTAACTTTTTAATGAGAATAAAGTCTATTACTGCTGATTATACAGCATTAAAACGCATTATATATGATACATTAAATAATGGCTCATAAGTGGAAAAGCCAATAAATTAAAATTCATAAGTGCTATCTTTATGTCAAGCGGCCAATATTATACCGGAAAGTTTGTGTGCGACGTTAACATTTACAAATAATAAAGATGCATGAAGTGCCGATATCAATGAAAATTACAGTTAATAGCACAAAAGTGCCTTAGAAAGGAATGTCAATATGAGTGTATATGATGATGTATTGTCTGCTGTTATCGAATTAGCGGAAACAACGCAGCCGTATAGTACAATTACATTAGGCTCACTGCCGCCAGATAATGGCATATCAATTACATGGGGGCAAACAGAAGCATCCTATAATCCATTTTTTAATAAGTTTGCCGCCGTTGAACTTACTGCCGTACTGAATGGAAAACATACAGACGAGCAGATTCTTTCAGCAGCATTGGGAAAAATTCATACAGCATTATCAATGGCTACAGAATATCCTGCTGCTGATAATTATCAAATTACGGATATATCAACAATAAATGCGCCCGGATGCTTAGGGCGCGAAGAAAACGAACAATGGCTTTACGGTTCAAGCCTTAGAGTCAAGTTTTATTTAAGGGGGATTTAATTTGCCAAACACAGCATATGGACTTATGACAATGTATAACCTTACCGCATCAATCGGTACTTCTCAGAGCGGCAGTCCGTCTCCGACATGGACTTATGCCGAATTAAAGAATGGCTTTGACAATATAGCCGAAGCACTGAACGAGACGGTTCAGCAGTATTTCTTCTTATCAGATAACGGATTTGCACGCAACCACGTTACTGCAATGGCGCCGGCATTTACTCTTACCGGCAGACGCGTAATAGGCGATGCAGCACAGGATTTTATTTTTGATGCAAAATACAGCATGGACACCGCTCGCCAGTCGTCTTTTAAACTTGAGTATACTAATGCCGAGGGCAAAGCGGTAACGCTTACCTGCGATTGCACAATATGCAATATACAGGAGTGGAGCGGTGCTTCAACAGACGACAGCGCAATATCTGTTGAGATAAGATTTGACGGCGCACCAAGCGTAATAACTGCAGAATAATAACAAGGGGAGAATACTCCCCTTGTTTCTTTTAAGGAGAGTTTGCTATGTACACATTAATCCAAAATAAGGTTTTTAGAGATGAAATAGAGCTTAAAACGCAAGATGGAAAAAGTGAAATACTCGAAATAAATTTAAAAATAGACCCTAACTGTATAAAAAAGTACAGAGAATTGCAGCTTCAAATAATAGAGCTGCAGCGGCAGAACAAAGAAGATCCAAATAACCCAGAAACAATAGAAAAAATAGGCGCCGCAATAGTAAACACTTTTTCGCTTCTGCTCGGAACAGACAATACTGAGAAAATACTTTCTTTCTATGCCGGAAATTATGTTGATATGATGACCGGACTTTATCCTTATCTCGAAAATGTCATTGTTCCAGAGTTTCAAAAGGTTGCTAAACAGCGAAAAAAAGAATTAAGCAGAGGATTTAAATCAAGATGACTCTTTTTACTCCGCTGATTAAAAAAGTTACATACAAGCGAATCCCTATATATATCAACACGTCTTTTCGCACAGTGCTGCAATGTTTTGAGATATTAGGCGATTCGCTTTTTTCAGATGCGGAAAAGATTGATTTTTGTCTCGAACTGCTTGTTAAATTTAAGCCTGTTTTACACTTACTGAGCTTTACAGGAAAAATGAAACTGTTTGACACAGTTTTTACAGAGTTTATCGACATTGGAAATAAAAAGAAGAGCGGCAAAAAATATGTAGATTTTAAGCAGGATGCGTCATTTATATATTCCTCATTTTGTCAATGCTACGGGCTTGACCTGTTAGGCAAGGATAAAAATTTACACTGGTGGAGCTTTATTACATTGTTTAATGGACTATCTGATGACACAAAAATTATGCAGATTATATCCATTCGTGCACGTCCAATGCCTAAGCCCACTAAGTACAATGCCGAAGAGCGTGCACAACTTGCCAAATTAAAGCAGGAGTATAAGCTTAAGCTTTCTCCAAAAGAAGAAAAAGAACAATATCAGCAAGGCTTGGCAAAAATAGCCGCTACGCTGCAAGGAATGATTAGAAAGTGAGGTGGTTATTCTGGCAGACGGTAAAATTACATATGAACTTGTTCTTGACAACAATAATATAAGTAAAGATATATCGCGTGTGGAAAACCAAATCAAGTCGTCTGCAAAAAATGCAAGTAATGCGGTAAGCAAAAGTGCCGCTGACTCAAAATTAAGTATAAAAAATACTATTGAGACAACTAACGATTTATCAAATTCATTATCAAATGTTGGTGATGCTGCGACAGATGCGTTTGGGAAAATTGAGTCGTCATCAGGTGCGCTGGGAGATGTAACATCATCGTTATCTAATATTGGCTCAATTGGTTCTATAGGACTGGCCGATATAGGAAAAGCAGCAGTAAATCTTGGCTCAAAAGCCGTTTCATCTGTTATTTCTATTGACAGCGCTATGAATCAGTTCGCTGCATCTACAGGCACTTCAAAAGATGAGCTTAGCGCTTATGAGGAAACGCTAAAAGATATATACGGTAATAATTACGGCGAATCGTTTGAAGATATTGCAAAAGCAATGGCAACAATCAACCAGCAAATGGGGGATATGGACCAGAGCAGCCTGCAAAGTCTTACGAAATCGGCATTTACCCTGCGCGACACATTTGGATATGATATTGAAGAAACTGTAAGCGCGGCAAACGCAATGATGACACAATTCGGAATAAGTGGCGACGAAGCAATGAATCTTATTGCGACCGGCGCACAAAACGGACTCGACTATTCTGGTGAGATGCTTGATAGTATTTCCGAATATTCTTCTCAATTTGCAAAAGCGGGACTCGACGCAAATGACATGTTTGCCATTATGCAATCCGGCGCTGAAACCGGCGCAGGGAGTCTTGATAAAGTTGGCGAGGCCGTAAAAGAGCTGGTGACAAATGTTGTTGACGGCTCAGATACAACTAAGGCGGGCTTTGAAGCGATAGGGCTTAATGCAGACGAAATGTCAAACAAATTTGCCCAGGGTGGCGATGCCGCAAGAGAAGCATTTAATCAAACAGTACAGGCGTTGGCAAGCATGGAAGACCCTCTTGCACAAAACCAGGCTGCTTTAAATCTTTTCGGCACACAGTTTGAGGATTTAGGTCCTAATGTCGTCACACAATTAGCCAGCATTGGCGATGCTGCTTATGCAACGGGTGAAGAGCTCAACGCCATGAAAGATGTTAAATATGACGACCTTGGCTCAATGTTTGATGAACTCAAACGCAGCTTAGAACTGTTGCTTGTACCATTGGGAGAAGCGTTAATTCCATTATTTGACTCTCTTATGGAAGCATTAGGGCCTCTTATTGAAGTACTTGGCCAAACTCTCACGCCTATTTTTGAACAAATAGGTGAAATCCTTATTGTCCTTTCTGAACCGTTGGGGCAACTCGTTGAATTTTTAGGCCAAATATTAGGTATAGCACTGCAAATTGTCGCGGAGGCTTTGGGCCCGATACTTGATTTAGTGATACAGCTTTTAGAGCCGCTTATGCAGCTTCTTGATGGATTGCTTACGCCACTTATGGATATGTTCAATGCAATACTGGATCCGCTGCTATCATTAATTCAAGCTGCATTACAGCCAATATTAAGCTTGGTATCCGCTCTTATAGAGCCGTTAATGTCGCTTGTTGAGGCAATTTTGCCGCCAATACAAGAGTTGTTTGCTGCACTTACTCCCATTTTGCAGACGCTGTTTTCTGCACTTGAGCCATTACTTGACGGAGTTGCATACTTTGCAAGCTTGCTTGGTGAAGTATTAGGTCCCGTCATTGAACTGGTTGGAAAACTGATTGGCGATAGTCTTGGCAGAGCTTTTGATAACATTATGGGAATTTTAGATAGTGTTATGGATATTTTTAGTGGGGTTATCGACTTTATAACAGGAATATTCAGCGGCAACTGGGAGAAAGCATGGAACGGTATTGTCGGTATATTTAAGGGGATTTTCAACCTTATACCTACAATTGTTGAGGGCATAATAAACGGTGCGATAGGAATTATAAACGGTATTATAAGTGGAATCAATGCACTTACAGGTTTAATAGGCATTCCAGAAATACCCAAAATACCTAACGTATCATTACCGCGCTTTCATGTCGGCGGTATTGTTGATTTTAAAGCCGGAGAGGGTCTCGCCCTGCTTAAATCCGGCGAAATGGTGCTCACTCAGCGACAGCAGGCCGAACTATTCGCTATGGCTAACGGCATGGGTATTAACTCGAACAGTGCAGTAATCGTTGTAAATTCTCCCGTCTATCTTGATGGCAGAGAAATTACTTCTAATGTTACAAAGCACCAATACAGCGACGTAATGGCAAAGAGGTATAAAGGATGAATGTATATCTTAACGGTAATTTAAGAAATGATATATTAATACAGACAGGCGGCAGCCTTGAGCAGAACGAAGCGCATGTTACATCGTCAAATCTTACTGTTTCTATTCCGACTAATGCTGATGATATTTCTGCCGGAGATTATATATCCCTACAGGAAAATAATCACATTGTATTTGCCGGCACAATAATCGAAGCTGCTCAGCAGGTGCTTGAAAATATTAATTTATCTTACAAAATATATAATCTGACACTGACCAATAATTCAGATTATATTGCAAATATTTTTGTAGACATGACATTTCCTTCCGGTGCAAGCGTTACACAGATACTGTTAGGTAATCAGCCCACAGACGAGTGGTATAATCCAGATTTAGGGACGTTTCAAGGAATCATCCCAGTGCGTGTGGAACAGGAAGACATCACGGTTGGTGAAATAGATGATTTTACAACCGTTACTCTTGAAAGTCCTGCATATCTTTGGGGGCAAACAGTGTCAAGTGTAATAGACCAACTGGCAGATGTAAGCGACGCTTGGTGGGAAATCACAAATAATAAGGTATTTAATATGCGATATTCCACTGCACGGGAAAATGCTCCCATAAACATTAACAATGCTGCTGACGTTTACAACGTACAGGTTACCAGAGATGCATATACAATGTACTCTGCTGTTCGTGTTGTAGGCGGTGAGGGCAAAAGCCAATATCAGTCGTTTAATATTACGAGGGATGGCCCAACCGGGTTAAGGTTTGAGCGCACATCTCCCACAATTATAACGAGTAAATATCCATTATATTCCGTAAATACAGTCGTGCAGCAAGTAGACGGCCACTTTACAACGTTCAGAGCCGGAGTAAAGGGACTTAATGATGATGACCCAGAGTATGCCGTGCTTTATACTTACGGCGGTTATGAAATAGAGTGTAAAGATGGATATTCATACCTTGACATTATGTCGCAGGGAGGATACATACAGGTAAATGGATATTTGCAAATCCAGATATATGCCCGAATGGTAGACAGCGATTTGACAGAACAAATCAAGCAGCAGCGCGGGGGAAGCGGTATAATTGAATACCTGCTTGAAGACGATACAATAACGGACTTTACCGATGCTGCGGCTGCAGCAGAATCATTTTTGCGCACATCTGCACAGCCTGCGTTTACAATAAGCTTTACAACTAAAATTTCCGGCTGGTCAGTTGGACAGATTTTAGCAGTTGAATTGCCTTATTTTAATATATCGGGAATATTTCAGGTTTCTTCTGTCTCTGCGTCAAGCCTTACATCCAGTAATGGTACAACAATTTGGGAATATTCCGTAGAGGCTTCTACAATTCCATATCGTGACCCAACAAAAGCGTTGTTTTATCAGCGAAAGACTATTACATTTGAGCTTGACGGCTCGCTGCCGGCCGCAGACGGACAATATCTAAATAATAACGTTCAGATACAAACAAGCATTAACGCATATATTATAAATCCCGCCACGTGGCAAACTGTTGAAACAACTTGCTCATCATGGCAGGTATTTCAAACTAAATATCCGGCATGGCTGGCATTAGAAGGTGCAGAAAGGAGTTGGAGCTATTTGGGAAATTATCTTACCGATTACGCCAAAAGTAAATTATTAAAAATACTGCAGGGCGAGGGAGAAGCGGGGGACCTGTCAAATCTTAATTTGACGGCGAATCTTTACTTTACTACTCAAGAAAGTAATACATTTAATATTGAGACAAGCGGCATTACTACTCCCACAAACAATGCGATAACGGCATCATATTATTTGCTGCCAGACCAATTGCAGGAATTGATAACAGGATTAGACATATATTATGCAAATAATATAGCAAACCCTAAAATATTAACCGCTCCTGTAAGCATTGATAGAAGCCCAACAAATCCGGAGGGACAGTATTCTCTTACTATTTCAGTTAAACATTCTATTATATAGGAGGAAAAAATGGCAACACCAAACTTGAATTTACCGCAATGGGAATTAACCGACCCAATATTGATGGAAGACTTTAACGACGCTTTTCAGAGCATTGACCAGTTTGCTGGAACAATTAATCAGACGGTTGCAGAAATTAATCAGCTAACTCTTCTCTGGGAGGGCTCTTTCTCGTTTGGAAATCCGATTACATTATCAGAATCAGCATTTAATTTTATACAGCTATGGATCCCTACAAGCGGCGGAATTACTTTAATGGGCGCCATATCGCCCGTCGTAAGCAATATTACCGATTTTACCGCAATAGCCACCGGCCCTTTTGCCGGAGGAGGAGAAGTAACTATTTACGGATTTTCTTGTGTAATTTCCGAAAACGGTCTTACGCTGACATCGCCGTTTTGCTATTCGCAAGAAATTGGCGGCAGTTCAAATACTCCGATAACGCCAACTGCGATATACGGCGTCGGGCGGCGCAATGCGTCCATTGACCCAGTGCTTATGCACAACAATTCTTCATTAACTCACTCTGCAATGCTGGTGGACGGAAACAATTCTCAAACAGTTGATTCCTCCACATCGCTTGAAGAACATATCGCAAACGAGGACGCCCACCAGAATTTAAGCATTGACGGAAACGAGATTTGAGGAGGTAAAAATGGCAAAAATACGAATAAGACGTGGAAATAAGGCAGGATTGCCGGAATTAGATGCCGGAGAGCCTTATCTGGCTACTGATACTAACGAATGTTTTATCGGAAACGGCAGCGAAAATATTCAATTTTCAATGATGGGAGATGAAGCCACTTTGCTCGCCTCTAATCTCAGCGATGCATCGGGAACGTATTTAACAGAATCGGCATATAATTTTAGGTTTTTGGCTTTTGATGTGGGCATATGCAGAAACATATTAGTTCCGATGTTTGACAACCAAACAGCTGTTTTTGGCTCTCTTAGTGAATTTACTATGGAAGCATATGATACATACATGTTTGGCGCAAATATATCCAATAATGGAAATACAATGGGTGATAATCGCAATGTAAAAATCACAACGCTGCTAGGCAATCCGGCGCAAACAACCTATAATACATTTACCGTAACCAACATATACGGCTTATGCCG
>USGR01000035.1 GCA_900554165.1 uncultured Oscillospiraceae bacterium
GCTTTAATTTGAGCTTTCAAAAAATCTGATTTAATTCTTGTTTTAACATGTTGAGAAATTTTTCTAATTTTTGTATAGTGCGTGCATATTATTGCTGTTATTCTTTGTAATACTGTACGAGAGGTAAAATTTTTCATCTTAATGTGTGTTTATGTAAAAAAGGCCGGCATGCAAACCATGCCGGCCAAAAATATTAAAATTAATCAAAGATGCAAATCAGTTATATTTAAGCTCTGTTGAGCCTATATTCCTAATATGCGGGCAAAGGCAGCTGCCATCTCCGAAGACACCGTCAAGCGTTTTAACATATACTTCTGCGAGGTCCTGCGGAACAAATGCCTGTATAGTACCGGCAAACCCGCCGCCGTGCACTCTGAAAGCGCCGTGCTCGCCAAGGACCTCTTCGCTGAGCATAAGCGCCAAAGACAAATCCTGTATCTGCGGCATATCCGGCGAGTATATATTCTGTAAATACATATAAGAGGACCTGCCGGATTTTTTAATAAGATAAAGAAATTCATCAAATTTATTCTGCTTTAAAGCTTGGGCCTCTTGCTTAGCCAGTTCGCAGTCGTTAAAGAAGTGAACTGCGCGGAGTATGGCTCTGTCGGATACAACCTTCCTGAGCTGCGGGATATTTTCCATGACCTGCTGCTTTGTGCACTGGCCTAGAACCTCTTTGCCGAAATATGCAGCAACCGAGCGCATTTCGTTTGGAATATCCGCATAATTGTATGTCAGGTCGCCGTGATTACCGCGGGTATTAATTATGTAAAAGACATGTCCCGTACTCTCAAAATCATATTTAATCTGTTCAATGGCAGGATGGCTGTCATCCTTAAAGTCCATAGCTACAATACCGCCGACAGAGCAAGCAAGCTGGTCGAGCAGGCCGCACGGCTTTCCAAAATATACATTTTCGGCATATTTTGAAATAAGCGACATATCAACTGCGCTGAGCTCAGCGTTTGCAAAGAGATAATTTACAATAGTGCAGCAGAGTATTTCAAAAGCGGCTGACGACGACATGCCGGAAGCATTAAGCACGCGAGAGGTTGTGTATGCGTCAAAGCCCCTTACCGCGTATCCAAGCTCATTCATTCTTGCGCTGATGCCGCGCACAAGTGCGTTGGCGTCCTCTTTTTCGCTTTCCTTAATATTTAAATCAGTAAGGTCGACTTCAACAACCTCGTGTCCTTCAGATTTAATTCTTATAATGTGGCTGTCATTTTCAGAAACTGCAGCGATAATATCATTTCCAACCGATGCAGCCAAAACATTTCCCTTTTGGTGGTCGGTGTGATTTCCGCCGAGTTCGGTGCGGCCCGGCGCGCTGAACAAGCGCAGATTATCGCGTTCGCCAAAATATCCGCTAAATCCGTCAATAAGAGATATATACCGGCTGCGTGCGTCAGCGATATCTGTGTAAAGCTGTTTAAAAGCACCATCAAAGCCGCCGTCGCCGATAGCTTTTTTCATATTTGCATTTGTATTAATCATTACTATCACCCTCTTTTAATGCATTTATAAATATACAATGTTTTCTGAACTAAATCAAGTAATATTTACAAGTGAAAATAGCGTAGATTATTTGTAAAATTATTTATTCTATTCATCAATTCCTTGAATTAATGTATAAAGATGCGTATAATTAATTTGAGAATAATTTGATGCCGAAAATAATATTTTAACGTAAGCTAAAGTAATTGAGCGTGTATTTTCGGCATACTTTGTAATAGAATTGAGATATAAGTAAAGTACAATTTTAGCAGTATTTATATGTATATTAAAACGAACGAAATCTACGTACAGTTTTAGAAAATTGTTAAAATCAGGGGGCTTAGCCAATGCCAAGGACAAAGCTGAGAGACAGAGTTCTTCCGGGCTATACAAGACTTGAAGAATGGTTTAATTCAATATCGCATATAGTAGGCGGCGCATTTGGAATAATAGTGCTGGTGATGTGCTTGCTCATATCATGCTATAAGGGCGACGGCTGGAGCATAGCCGGCTCTATCGTGTATGGAGTTTCCACAATAGTGCTTTATACGATATCGAGCATATACCACGCACTTAAGCCGGAGATGGCGAAAAAGGTCATGCAGATAATCGACCACTGTGCAGTATACTTGCTGATAGCCGGTACATATACGCCTATCTTGCTGGTTGGGCTGAGAAAAGAAAACACGGTTCTTGCATGGGTGCTTTTTGGATTTGAGTGGGGAATGGCGGCGCTGTGCGTAGTGCTGAACGCTGTTGATTTGAAGAAATATCGCGTATTTTCAATGATTATTTATATAATAATGGGCTGGTGCATAATAGTAGCCATAAAACCGATAATACGCGTAATGAGTTTGCCGGGATTTTTAATCTTGCTTGCGGGCGGAATATCATTTACAATAGGAGCAGTACTATATGGCTTGGGCAAACGCAAAAGATATATGCACAGCGTGTTTCATCTGTTTGTGTTAATGGGAAGTATATTGCAGTTTATAAGTATCGTGGTGTATATACTATAAAGCCGGGCAGTAAAATTTTAAGAGTGGGAAAAGATATGAAGAAGAAAATAGTAAAGAAGATAAAGAAACAAAAGGGACTGATTCATGAATTCCGCGAATTTGCGTTGCGCGGCAATGTAATAGATTTAGCCGTCGGCGTAATTATAGGTGCGTCTTTTCAAAGCATTGTAAATTCTGTTGTAAATGATATAATCATGCCGGTAGTTGGAATATTTGGCAGCAGCGACTTTTCGAATAAATTTATAATGCTTTACGACCCTTATGAAAAAATAGCAGGATATACGGAGGATACTGTACTGACGCTGGCCGAGGCGAAAGCGAATGGCCCAGTGCTAGCATATGGCTCGTTTATAACCGCGGTTATAAATTTTATAATAATGGCGGTTGTGATATTTGCGCTTGTGAAAATAATAAATAAGCTTAAAAATCTCACTATAGGCAAATTGGAACATGCCAATGAAACGGCGCCGGAGGCTCCGACCACTAAAAAATGCCCCTTCTGCCAGATGGAGATAAGCGTAAGTGCGGTAAAATGTCCGCACTGCACAAGCGACCTTGCTACAGATGTAATAGAAAAATCTGAAAAGCAGCAGGCCTTGTCAGAGGAGTTGAGTTCAGATGTGTCTGAAGCTTCAGAGGATGGAGAGAATGTCACGGCAAATGACTCCGTTGAAAAATTAGATGCTGAAGAACGGCAGAATAATGAGAAATCTGCAAATCCGAAAAAAGATAAACAAAATAATAAAAGCTGAATAATGACGGATATGGGCGTTGCTCATATCCTGATTTTGTGGTAGACGGCACAAGAATTAGTAAATGTTAAAAACTTTACAGTGAATTTATTTGTTATCTATATTTCTTCGTCAATAGCGTATACTTTCACGCAGCGCGAATATAAAATGTGGGCATGGAAAATATAATAGTTAGGATTAAAGGCTGGATATAGAGCAGATAAAAGAGGAGTTTTACAAATTGTTCAGATATGTTAAAGGGCATCTTCGCCCATATATAAAGCAGTGCGTGATAGGCCCGATATTTAAGCTGCTTGAAGCGGTGCTGGAGCTGATGATGCCAATACTTATGGCGATGCTGATAGACAACGGCGTCGATACGGGCGATACATCGTATATACTTAAAATAGGCGGACTAATGGCGCTGACGGCGCTCATAGGGCTGATGAGCGCTCTTGTCTGCCAATATTATGCATCGGTAGCGTCGCAGGGATTTGGTACATCGCTGAGAAGCAGTATGTATAAAAAAATCAATTCTCTCAGCGCGCGCACGCTTGACAAATTTGGCGCAGCTACTTTAACAAACCGCTTGACAAATGACATAAATCAGCTTCAGCAGGCGGTGGCAATGCTGATACGACTTGTAATCAGGGCTCCGTTTATCTGCATAGGCAGTATAGTCGCCGCCATGATAATAGATGTAAAGCTCTCGACTATTACACTGATAGCGGTGGCATTATTTGCCGTAGTGCTTACAGTTATAATAAAACTTTTAGGCCCGCTTTATATCCGTATACAAAAACGCCTTGACAGCCTTGGCCGCGTGATAAATGAAAATTTATCGGGTGTCAGGGTAATAAGGGCATTTGCAAAAACCGACAAAGAGAGGAATAAATTTAAAAAAGCAAACGACGGCTGGACAAACGACGCCGAACGGGCAGGCCGCATAGCGATGCTGGTAAATCCGGCGACTATGCTTATAATCAATTTGTCGGTTACAGCGATAATATGGTTTGGCGGGATAAGGGTAAACGTTGCAGGAGTTACTCAGGGCGAGTTGATTGCTTTTATAAACTATATGACGCAGGTGCTTAACGTCCTTATAGTAATATCCAACCTTGTGCAGCTTTACACAAAGGCCTATGCGTCGTTAAACCGAGTAAATGAGATAATGGCGCTGCCGGATTCAGATGTGGGCACAGCCGACGCTGCTCCTGATTTTTCAGCACCGGCGGTGGAGTTCGAGCATGTGACATTTCGCTATGGCGAAGAAGAAAATCCCGAGCTGTGCGATATAAGCTTTAAGCTGAACGGGGGAGAAACGCTTGGCATAATCGGCGGTACCGGCGCGGGAAAGTCGACGCTTATAAATTTAATACCGGCGCTTTACACATCCTATACCGGCGCCGTAAAAGTATTTGGCGCAGACGTAAGAGAATATGATAGGACAAAACTTCGTGATATGCTGGGAATAGTGCCCCAACAACCGCAGCTTTTTTCGGGCAGCGTGTCAGAAAACATTGCATTTGGAAAAGAAGATGTAAATACAAATGACATTACAGAAGCAGTGGCCTGTTCATCGGCTGATTTTGTATACAGTAAAGATGGAGGAATTGACAGCCATGTTGAGCGCGGAGGACGCAATTATTCCGGCGGGCAGAAGCAGCGTCTCACCATTGCGAGAGCAATAGCAAGGCGTCCGCGCATACTTATACTCGACGATTCCATGTCGGCGCTGGACTATGCGACGGAGCTTCGCATACGCCGCGCAATAAGAAAGATAACCAAAGAAAACAATATGAGCGTTATAATGGTAACGCAGCGAATATCGACGGTAACGCACGCTGATAAAATATTAGTGCTTGACGACGGCAGGGCGGTAGGCATGGGCAGACATGAAGAGCTAATGGAAAACTGCGAAGCCTACAGGGACATAGCCTTGTCTCAGTTGTCGCAGCAGAAAGGTGGTGCGGCCGTTTGAGTAAGCAGACTGTTCGCAAAGAAAAACAGCAGGAGCGTTACAGCACATTTCAGGTGCTCTCCCGCTTAGCGAAATACACCTTTCGCCCAGCGCTGTTTGTACCGCTTATAATAGCGGTGGTAATAAGCGGCACGGTAGATATTACCATGCCGACGGTAATGGGCAAAGCGATAGACGCGATAGTAGGCCCGGGCAACGTAAATTTTGCATATGTGCTAAAAGCCGCTGTTACAATGTTAATATTCTATATAGTAGGCGCGGGCATGAACTATGTGTTTAATATGCTGTCTAATAAGGCGGCAAACCGCGCGGTAAGAGATATACGCCGCGATGCATACGATAAGTTGTCGATACTGCCGCTTAAGTATTATGATACAAAGGCGCACGGCGATATCCAAAGCCGATTTATAAACGACGCCGACATGGTGGGCGACGGCCTTGTGCAGGGCGTGGCTCAGCTGCTTTCGGGAATAATAAACATAGTCGGTTCGCTTATTTTTATGCTGATATTAAGCCCTGTGGTGACGCTCGCAGTGCTTGTGGTAACGTCAATAACATTTTTAACGGCTTCGGCCATAACTAAAATGTCGAATAAATATTTTCGCGCACAGCAAGCGCTGGTGGGCCGGCTAAACGGGCTTTCAGAGGAGCTTATACAGGGGGCGAAAACCGTCAAGCTGTTTAACTATGAAAAAAGGTCGCAGCAGCGGTTTGACGAGATAAACAGCGAGCTGAACATAACCGGGCGTCGTGCACAGTTTGCCGGTGCGCTGACGAACCCGACAACGCGGTTTGTCAATCATTTGGCCTATATTTCGGTAGGCGTGGTAGGCGGCGCCATAGCCGGCATAAGCGCCGGCGGCATATCGAGCTTTATAGTATACAGCAACCTGTTTGCAAAACCTTTTAACGACCTTACATCGATAGCGACGCAGATAATGACGGCTATTGCATCGGCACGACGCATATTTGAAGTAATGGACGAAACGGGTACGGAGGAAGATGATCAGGACTCTGTTGAGATTGAAAATTCAGAGGGCAAGGTAGACTTTGAAGATGTAAACTTCTCTTACGAGCCTTCACATCCGTTAATACGCGATTTCAGCCTAAGCGTAGCGCCGGGCAGCACAGTAGCTATAGTAGGTCCGACAGGAGCCGGAAAAACCACTATAGTCAATCTTTTAATGCGGTTTTATGAGATTGACAGCGGAGCGATAAAATTAGACAATATAGATATAAGGAATATAAAGAGGGAATCTCTGCGCCGCAGCTTTGGCATGGTGCTTCAGGACAGCTGGCTGTTTGAGGGCACCGTGAGAGAGAATATAGCCTACGGAAAAGAAAACGCAAGCGATGAGGAGATAGAGGCGGCGTCCAAATTTGCGCATGCTCACAGCTTTATAAGCAAGCTGGAAAATGGCTATGACACATATATTGGCGAAGGTACTACGCTGTCACACGGACAGATGCAGCTGATAACGATAGCGCGTACCGTGCTTGCAAATCCGCCGGTAATCATACTTGATGAAGCGACCAGTGCTATAGATACGGTAACCGAGCGAAGAATTCAGCGCGCCTTTGAAAAGATGATGCAAAATCGTACCAGCTTTGTAATAGCGCATCGCCTCTCAACAATCCAAAGGGCAGATATAATACTTGTAATGGATGCCGGCAGGGTAGTAGAGCAGGGTAAGCATGAAGAGCTGCTTGAGAAAAAGGGATTATATTACAAGCTCTATAATTCGCAGTACGCATCAGAGGACGAGCAGGAATAATTAAAATATTTTCGTAAAACGGCCGCTTTTATAATATAAGCAGCCGTTTTATTATAATTTTTAGCCGGACTGTGCCGCGAATATCAGCGACATCATAAAGCAGGGGCCAATTTTAACCCATTATCATAAAATTCTATTATCGCAAAATATAAGCGGAGCATAAATTTGCTCCGCTTATGATATTAATATTATTAATTAAGTTTAATAGCTTTTGCAAGTCATTTTAAAGCATAAAGTCTTATTCGTTTATAAAAAAATAATTTTTAAAATAATAATATATAAAAGTGCAACAATCAAATAACAAGATATAAGTTGAGTAAAATTTACATACCCATAACAATCATTGCGGCATCGTTAGCAATTTTTTTCGGCAGGTCGAGCTGCGACATGGTGCCTATAAGTGCTGTAATGATAGGAATAAAACATAAGAACCAACCTATACAGAAGCCGATTATTTTCCCTGTCCATTCGGCGTCGGAAAAATTAATAGACAATACGCCGTTCATAAGCATACAGGTCGCCTTTATTCCTTCACCCATTCCAAGAATTGTATTTATGCCGCCTGTGCCTTTGTCAAAGGTTATAATTGAGCATCCGTTCATATATGCAACATTTACCATATATCCCTTTGACTGATAAAGCCCTGCTAATCTATTGGAAAATACAGTAATATCAAAGTCAGGTTTTACATTAAGCATAACATTATTTGTCATAATATCCTCCATAAAAATATAAACTTATTAATTATCCGACATATGGCAATTGTTAAATATGCGCAATTTACTTTAAAATTTAAAACTATATTTCATTATAATATTG
>USGR01000036.1 GCA_900554165.1 uncultured Oscillospiraceae bacterium
ATTCCTATTACAAACATCTTATTAAATCTCAAGAACAAATAAGCCACGGAATTATCCCGTGGCTTATTTATTTCTAAAACACTTTTTCCGCGGCATACAAATACTTTATAGGTTCTCTATAATGTGCTTACCTGTTTATCTATATTAATAGGCAGATTATTTTTTACAAGCCTATATCTCTGCTGAAAAGCCACTATTTTTAATATTAAAAAGATAGGAGCAAATTAATTTACTCCTATCTTTTTATAATCATTTCTACAGTTACTCGTTAAAAAATAATCAAACAAAATATTGCAGTACTATTCTGCTTCACAGCACAACGAAGATATATTAAGGCCGCTGAAATTAAGGAAAAACGGCTTTAACAGCTTTTTTATTTTTGCCACTCCGCCCTTATGCGCACTTTCAATATTAAGCGATAATACTGGGTCATGTACGCTTAGCCTCAGTAAAAACCAGTCTCTCTCGTCAGCAGAGCAATATACCCTTACGCCTTCATAATTGTCCTGAGCCATCCTGCACCGTGGATTCTTATCAGCAAAGTCCATAAGCAGTGATATTACCTTTTGGCCATAGCTTCTAAAGTCACTGTAAATTATGTCAAATCTGTATACTGCCTCTTCCGCCGGCTCCTCCAGCGCTTCTATAAGGTCATCAAGACTCCTGCCCTCGCTGCGCAGCTGCATCATTTTTACTATTATTAGCGTTATAAGATATGCCCCGTCATCTAAAAAATAATTGTTTTTAAAAGCAGCGTGGCCGGATGTCTCAATAGCCAGCGGACAGTTTTCACCGCTTTCGTTTAGCTTTATACCCTCGTTTATTACGTTGCGGTATCCGCGGCGATATCTGTGATGCTTTCCCTTAAGCGTATCCTCTATAAATAATTTCAGTCCTGCAGAGGTGGTGCTGTCTGTCACTATTGTACCACCGGGACATTGCTCTAAAGCTATTGCCGCTGCAAGCGCTACAAGACGATTGCGGTTTATCGGCATGCCTTTGCTGTCAACACAGGCTGCCCGGTCGACGTCGGTATCGAAAATTACGCCAAAATCTGCACCGCTTTTAAGCACTGCTTCTGAAATCGACTCCATCGCCGATGCGTCCTCGGGATTTGGCACATGGTTTGGAAACATCCCGTCCGGCTCAAGATATCTGCTCCCGCTTATATCTGCGCCCAGCTCATGGAGCACCTTTTCAGCATAAAATCCGCCGGCGCCGTTAGAGGCGTCCACCGCAATTTTAACCCCGCTCAGCGGTTTGTCCGCTTCGCTTTTGCCCAGTCCGTCGCATATGAGCTTCCTAAGCCGCGCTGCATAGTCGGACATATAATCAATTTTTTCTATATTTCCGCATTTATCGGATACATCATCAATTTTTTCTGCCAAGTGCAGTATGTCTTCAATATCGTTTTCATTCAGTCCGCCGTTTTTAGTGAAAAATTTCAGCCCGTTCCTATTAAACGGATGATGGCTTGCTGTAATCTGTACAGCTCCGTCACAGTCAAGGTCTATAACAGACATAAACATCGCCGGTGTCGATGCAAGCCCGGCATCATATGTTTTGCCTATACCGCCCATTGCCGATATTGCCGCCGCCTTTATGCGTTCAGCAGATATACGCGAATCGTGGCCTATAGAAATAACCAGCGAACTTTCCGGCTTGGATGTGTAATTCGAAAGCCATTTTACAAATGCCACCGTTATTTTCTTTATTACATCATCGGTCAAATTTATATGCTCGCCGTCTACGCCCTCTGATGCAATCCCTCTTATATCTGTGCCGCTTTTCAGAGAAATCATGCTACCCAGTCCCCTATATTATGCTAATATTATATATATACATTATCAAACCAAAATAAAAATCTCAAGTCCCTCCAGCAATATGAAATCCTTGTTACATATTTGGTATAATTTCGGCACAAAATTTTATTTCGCCTTTAAATGACAATCTATTTCTTTTGCATTATCAGCGAATATATTATCCTACACGTTCAATCATATAAGCATTTAAAGGCTATGTCATATATTTTAGCATCTAATCGAAGCCAAGCAATCCAGTGCTTTGCGCAGGCCACAATGGGAGTGTCTGCCGGTCCTTTGGAGGGGGCGCCGAAAGCATTCATGGCATCGCTTGCACTATCGCCGGCAAACCAGCCGCCGGCGCTTTGTCAGCTGCAAAGTCCATTAATTCCGGCTCTTTTAAAGCTTCTCAAGTTTTCAAATGGAACAGTCCTGCTTTTACCAGGTTAGCAGTATTCAAAAACAGCCGGCCGAGGCTTTTTATCCGCCGCTGTAAACGCTCTAAAGCAGACACAAGAAAAGGTTCTGCCGCATGGCAGAACCTTTTCTTGTGGAGGTTAATCTTCATTACGCATTTTTTGACGCGAGGCATTGGTCCGGCATTACATTTTGTCCCGCTAATTACCTATATTGTTATATTTAAAAGGTGCGCAACAGACGGTATAGATTCTCCCTGCTGGCTTGTGGTAGTCGACATAAGCGCACCAGTGGCGCAGAATAATATATTTTTAAGATTTCTCTGTCGCATTTGCTCAAAGACGTAAGAGCAGAGTACCGTTGCGGCACAGCCGCATCCCGACGCACCGGCATTTACTTTTTGCTTTTTGCGGTCAAATATCATAAGTCCGCAGTCGTTATGCTTCTCTCTAATATTAATATTTTCCCGGTCCAGCAGCTCATAAAGCAAGTCTGAGCCTATTCTTGCCAGGTCTCCCGTTAAAATTAAATCATAGTTTTCTGGCGCGGTATTTGTATCTTCAAAATAAGCTTTTATTGTATCCGCTGCCGCCGGCGCCATTGCAGCGCCCATATTGTTTGCATCCTTTATTCCGTAATCCACCATTTTGCCAATTGTAACAGAAGATATAAACGGACCCGGTCCGGTGTTTTCAACTATAGCGGCGCCGGCGCCCGTCACCGTCCACTGCGACGTCGGCGGGCGCTGCCCGCCGTATTCCAACGGCTGGCGGAACTGCCTTTCGGCTGAGCAAAAGTGCGAAGAGGTCGCTGCCGCGCATTTTTGCGCTGCGCCGCCGTCAACATATATAGCCGCCTGAGCCAGCGTCAAAGCCATTGTCGAACATGCCCCATATACTCCTATATACGGTATGTTGTAGTCCCTTAAGCCAAACGCTGTACCTGTACATTGATTGAGAAGGTCTCCCGCAAACAGGTAATCTATATTCGACGGTGGATTATTCGATTTATCCAATGCAAAGCTGAGGGCATCTTTTACAAGAGCGCTTTCCGCCTTTTCCCAGGATGCTTCGCCTAATGTCGTATCTTCATTTATTTTATCAAACCACTGTGCTAAAGGGCCCTCTCCTTCTTTCTTTCCAACAACCGCCGCGTAACCTGTAACCGACGGCTTAGATGGCAGTATTAATGTGTGCCCGACTCTTTGCGGCATTTAAATCATCCTTTTCTGTTATTTTTAATAAGGTGCTGCTACGCCTAAAATTCACTTTGAACACGCTGAACCGTTTCTGCTTAACATATACTATTTAACGCTTATGGCAGTATGGACAATATTGTTTAGAAAATTATGCTTTTGCCGTGATTGCGGCAATAATTTTAAAACAGCCTGAATACGCTTAGCACAAGCCCATATACAACTCCTGCCGTAAGGCCAAATACTATTACAGGACCGGCGATGCTGAACATTTTTGCTCCTATGCCCATTACATGGCCTTCTGACTTAAATTCTATTGCAGGAGAGAGCACGGCATTAGCAAAACCTGTTATCGGCACCAGCGTTCCCGCTCCTGCTATAACGGCTACCGAGTCGAAAACCTTAAATCCCGTAGCAACGCACGCTAAAAATATAAGCGTTACCGGCACTGCCATTTTTACCTGTGTTTCGCTCAGTCCCGCCATGGTATAAAGCATCATAAGGAGCTGTCCTAATGTGCATATCGCCCCTCCGAATAGAAAGGCAAATATGCAATTTTTTATCTTTTTTGTCGGCGGTGATTTTTTCTCTACAAGCTTGCCGTATTCTTGATTCGTCATTTGCATTTTACTTTCCTCCGAAATATTTTCCTTATTATTATCTGCAAAGTAAAATATAATATTCGCGGGCAGGCAAAGCATAAAAAAGAAAAAATCCGCATGAAAAATCACACGGATTTTTAGCTTAAAAATTTTAATCTAAACACTATAACAGTAATCTATATTTTAACAAACCGAGCTATACAGCCGTAATACGCATGTATAGCGCATCATGCCAAAGCTTTTCGCTATCAATTCGCCATACACTATATTTTTTAAATCAACCAGCTAAGCTCAATTTTGCTAAAGATTACCTGTCTTTCTATTCCACCGATTTAAGAGATTCTGCCATATCTATGCGGTCAAGCTTGAATCGCATAAAGAAATTTACTATAAAGGCAAACATCATTGTGAGCACGAAGGCAAGAATATAGCTTAAAACCGATATTCTCATGCCAAAAGACACCATATCAACATTTATCTGACTCATAACGTACCAGTGCAACAGTTTTCCAAATGCCAGACCTATCGCACCGCCTATTCCAGAAAGGAACAGATTTTCTCTCAGAATATAGGCTGCTTCTTCCTTCTTGTGGAAGCCAAGCACCTTTACCGTCGCCACCTCGCGCGTGCGCTCTATCAGATTTATATTTGTAAGATTAAACAACACTATAAACGCCAGTGCGCCGGCACAAATTATAATAACCAGTACAATATAATTCATACTCGACATTGACGACTGCACCTTATCGCGCTGTGATGCACTGCTTGTTACGCTGGCAACCGCCTCATCTTGCCTCAGCTTTACCGACAAGTCATCCTCATCCGCTGTGCTTTTAAGCACTAAATAAGCTGTATTATCAGCCGGTGTGCTACTCCATGACTCATTCGAGACATAGGCATAATGTCCAACATAGTTGTCGCATATGCCAATAAGCGTTAAATTAATTGTATTTTTATCCGCATCCGTCACTGAAATGGCATCTCCCACTTCAGCGTTTAGATTTCCAGCAAGCTTACTGCTTAATACAATTTCTCCTTCTTTTGGACTGCTTATCTCATTGTCTCCGCTTTTCAGCGTGACAAATCCGTCCAGCGTTCCCTCGTTTGCCGACACTACCGTTACACTCTCTGTTTTGTCAGCCTTAGAAATATCAGCCGTTGTTTGATATAAAAAGCAGGAAGCATCTGCATAATCTTTCCATATATCCTCAAGCCTCTGCTTGGCATCATCAGTGCTATCCGATATTGTGACCGACAAGTCATAGTGCAGTATTTTTTCATACTGGTCGTCTAAAACGTGAGAAATAGAATCACGCAGGCCAAATCCCGCCACCAGCAGTGCCGTACAGCCGCCTATTCCAAGCAGCATCATAAACATGCGCTTTTTGTATCTAAATGCGTTTCTTATAGTTACCTTGCCCAAAAAAGAAATTCTGTTCCACAACGGCTTTATACGCTCCAGCAATATACGCTTACCGCTTTTCGGCGCTTTCGGGCGTATCAGCTGCGCGGGTTTTTCCATAAGCTCCCTGATGCATGAAAATAGAGTTACTCCCACCGTGCAGGCGAGGGATACCGCCAAACAACCGATAAGTATCGACGGAAGAAATTCAAACTCAAGCGGCGCGAAGTGATAAAGTATGCCATATGCCATCCATATTATTTTCGGCAGTCCCCACGTTCCTAAGAAAAATCCTATAAGCGTGCCTATTATTGTAGCGCTTCCGGAATATGCTATATATTTCATGCATATTGTCGAAGCACGATACCCCATTGCTTTCAGTGTACCTATCTGGGTGCGGTCCTCATTTACCATTCGCGTCATGGACGTCATGCAGACAAGGGCGGCAATAAGCAGGAAAAACACCGGAAACACATTTGCCACGCTGTCAACTATGGAAGTATCGTTTTTGTAAAAGGCTATGCCCTCGTTTTCTTCCTGTGTCAAGACATAGGTCTCAGGTGTCGGCACCATGTCCGTCATAGCCGCCGCCTGTGCGCCGTACGCAGTTTCTATATCCTTTATCATATCGTTATAGCGATTTTCTGCCAACTCCTCAAGCAGGGCAACAACGCTCCCCTCTGCCGCATTTACGGCATCGGCGTAATCATCGCTTAAATAAGAATACTCAATGTCGGAGTCCAGCCACAGCTCGGTATATACTTCTGGAGTAAACACTTCGGGCATTACATATATAAATCCGTCTGTAGTACCGTCGCCAAGTGCAGATGTGCCTCGGTCATTGCTTATATAAAGCGGCGACTGTATAAGTCCTACTATGGTAAATTCCGTTCTGTTTAAGGCGTAGTCGCCGTCTCTTTCCGATTTGTCAAAGATTATTGTCTTTCCTATGTCTTCCTCTGAAAATAAGTCCGCGTCAACCACACACTCCGACTCCGACTGCGGCATGCGGCCAGATTTAAGCTCTACAGTATTTATCTTTTCCGGCAGGCCGTACACTTTATATGACTGCTCATCGGAATTTTCCATATATGCCAATACATCGGTGCTGTGGCCGCCCTCTGCTGACAAAATTTCGTCAAGAGAAGCAAATGCCTCAACATCACTATCAGTAAAACCTAATGTCGATATAAGCTCAAAGTCGTATAAATTATGCTCGCTAAGGTATTTTTCCGCCGTTTTTTCCATAGCCGGACGTGCGTTTTTAAGCCCTGAAAAAAAACCTACTCCCAAAGCTATTATCGCCAGTATTGCAAAATATCGCCCCGCCGACGTTCGAATGCTGCGCATAAGCATTTTGAAAGTAAAGTTCTTCATATAGCAATCACCACTCAATCTCTTCAACAGGCGTTGCTGTGCCGTTCTTTTCTATAGATGAAATTTCACCGCTCTTTACACTTATAACGCGATCCGCCATGGCGGTAAGCGCATGGTTGTGCGTTATTATAATCACCGTCATGTTATTCGCTCTGCTTGTATCCTGCAAAAGTTTTAAAATAGACTTGCCCGTCTTATAGTCCAGCGCGCCGGTAGGCTCATCGCACAGCAGCAGCTTAGGACGCTTGGCAAGCGCCCTTGCAATGGCGACGCGCTGCTGCTCACCGCCGGAAAGCTGCGCCGGAAAATTTCCGGTGCGGTCCTTAAGTCCTACCTGCTCAAGCACCGCCGCCGCATCAAGGGAATCCTTACTGAGCTGAGCCGCTATTTCAACATTTTCTATCGCTGTAAGATTAGGTATAAGATTATAAAACTGAAATACAAAGCCTATGTCATAGCGCCGATAATCTGTCAGCTGCCGCTTATTAAACTTTGATATATCTACTCCGTCTACCGTTACACTGCCCGACGTAAGAGAATCCATGCCGCCTAAAATATTAAGCAGCGTCGTCTTTCCTGCACCGGTGCGGCCGACGATGGCGACCCGGCTGCCGGCAGGGACATGCAGCGTGATGTCCTTCCTCAGCGGCCGCCCCGGCTCATAGCCGAAACGCACATGGTCAAAGCGCACATCGCCGCGCAGCTCCACCAGCTCCACGCTTCCATCAGCGCGAGGATGCCGCCATGCCCACATCCCGCTGTTCTGCACACATTCATACAAGGAGCCATCGCTGCGGCGC
>USGR01000037.1 GCA_900554165.1 uncultured Oscillospiraceae bacterium
AAAATACATTGGCTTCTTTTGCTCCATACGCCTTGCAGATTCTTGAAATCGTATCTTCTACCCTTGAAACACCTGCTCCTGATACCAACATGCATTCCCCGATCTCCATTGCGTATTTTAATACTTTTTTCATTTCCATAACATCTATCTCCTGCTATCTATTGTATCGAAATTGACTGTATTGTAACACAAAAGAAACCCTTGTGCTATGATCACACAAGGATTTCATGTAAAATTCATGTTTTATTTACATTTCTTTTAAATGACAAGAAAATATACTATATTTTTTATTATTAAATCACTATATTATACATAATAACAAAATTGTAATTAGATATTTATCGATATATGATATATAATATGTAATATAATATTTTATTGGAGGTGCTTTATGAAAAAAATATCCATAGTACTGACAATGCTTTCCGCACTTTTGCTGTTTACCTCATGCAGAATAATGCCATCAGTAGAGACCATCACAAAAGAAGCGGGAAACCATATTTATAAAAAAGGGGATAATATAGAAATAATTGATATAGAGACCAATGAATGTATAGCAACTCTTCGTATAGATGATTATAAGCTGCTCATTGATTCTCCTTTTACCGTGCAGGAGTATAAAGGCAAGGATGAATACGAAAATGATATATACGAATATGACGAGTATAACCAGTTACTTCAAATCACCTATACGTTTATAAATTCTCCAGGTTATGACAAGGATATAACTGTCAGCAATTTTGAGGCATATGACAGTGTTGGAAAGAGTCTGACCATAAACCCGCATCTCAAAGACATTGAACTTAATATTGATTATTCAAACAGTATCACGATTGCATCCGTTTTAACAGACAGCCATATTGACCTTCGTTTTACATATGATAAATATCAATATAGGCATACAGCTAAAATAGAGCTGAGCAAAAACGACTTAAATTTCGAAGATAACCCTGAATCAGATAACGGCCATGAGTCAGGCAACAGCTCTGAGCAGAGCAGTTCTGATTTTTCAAGCCGTAATGACACAAGCAACAATGCTCCGATGTTTGACGGCGGGAATTCAAACAGTGGTCAGATAGGCAACTCAGGCGATGCGAGTCTTGGTATAGCACCTATTTATATTGTTATTATCTCTGTTTTGTCTGCCGCTGTTATTATACTTGCTGTTCTTCTTGTAATCAGTTATGCAAACAGACGGCATAAATTCTGATAAAACAACCCAGTGTTACATATCTTTATGATAATTTTTATTCAATAGTTTCATATTTAATCTAAAGTATCGTCATAAAGATGAACTAAATAGTCACATAAATTTTTTAATAATCCAATTATAAAAGCGATGCAATGATTCATCTGCATCGCTTTTGTTTTTAAATTAAGCGTATAAATCACTAATGCCACTAATGCCGTAAACTATTATCATTATAATTTTGCACTCTGATAACCCGTGCAATATGCACATAGTGATAGAATATATATTCTCGTCTAAAGACGGGTATTTGTACCACTGCCGTCTGCAAATCGATAAATTTGATTGATTCACAAGATAAAAGCTCAATGTCTTTACAGCGAAAAAGTTTAGATAAGGAAAAGAATTGCAAATCAAAATTTATTAAATCGGCAAACTTATTTATAAGATACAAAGATTACCATATAAAATATTTAGCATGGCGATGTAATGATATAGCAAATTTAGCCAAACTTTATGGATGAGTATCAATAATATAACATTTGAAGTTTTAATTATCAAATTGCTGAATAGATTGACTATATTTAAAATTGGAAAGCATTATAAAATTTTTATTTACTGTTAATATTATCTACAGCCTCTAAAAACCGCACAACAGCTTCGGAAGAATTTGCGGAGTAGAGCAGGCCGTACGGCATCTTAAAGTCCCAGTTAACTGGAATAGTCACAAGAGATGGGTGTATGTCGTTCCAGCATTCTATAGTAGACAGCACGCAGTTTGTCTGTACACATCGATTGAATACGTCTATATCGTAAAAATGTGGAGTATCCTCAATAATAATTTCTTTATGATGCTGCTCAATTTCGTCCCTTATGCTGTCGTTTATAGGAGAATCGCCGCGCTGAACCATCATCATGGTCTCGCCGTATAAATCAGTTATATCCAGAGCCTTTTTAGATGCCAGTCTGTGTTTTATTGGCACTGCACAGCATACTCTATATTCTCCTAATTTATAAAAATTACACCGCTTAAGCCACTCCAGCGAGTCGCATACGCCGACTAAAAAATCAAATCTTTTGCCGATAGAATCAATAACTGATAAAATTTCCTCATGGTTGTCCTCAAAAGTAATGACCGATATTCTAAACTGCTGAAAGTCATCGTTTACCCTGTTCCATAAATCCATGAACGCCTTGCAGGGATTAAGCATTGACGTGCCCACGCGTATTGTATATTTCTCGGAGCTTTCGAGCTGTAGCGCTCTTTGAACGGCCTTTTCAAAATAGGAAATAATATATTTTGCATCCTTATAAATTGATTCACCCGCAGTGGTTAAGCGGATGCCGTGGTTTGTGCGTATAAACAGTTTAATTCCCAACTCTTTTTCAAGCATATTCATCTGTTTCATAACTGCGGTGGATGAAACAAAAAGTTTTTCCGCAGCTTTTGAAAAGCTCCCGCAGTCGGCGACGCATATAAATGATTTTAGCTGTTCGCTATACATATTATCACCCTATTCACGATGAATTTTTGTATAAACTTTTAGTTTATCCAATGGTAACATATTGGATATTCACTGTCAAGACGAAGCGTTTTATAATAGGGTCAAGGAAAAATTTAGAAAGGGGAGATGTATATGTCGGCTATTATTGCGTATTTTTCGAGGGCCGGCGGCAATTATGTAAGAGGTGAGATAAAAAGTCTAAGCAAAGGAAATACCGAGATTGCCGCAGAAATTATACAAAAGCTTACTGGGGCCGATTTGTTTAAAATTGAGCCAATGTGCGCATACTCCGATGACTACTCGCAGTGCATTGAAGAAGCCAAGCAGGATAAATGCCGTGGCGCCCGGCCAGAGCTAAAAACTTATATTGACAGTATTGATAAATATGATACGCTCTATCTCGGATATCCGAATTACTGGGGCACTATGCCAATGGCCGTATTTACTTTTTTAGAAAAATATGATTTCACTGGCAAAACTATAAAGCCGTTCTGTACTCATGAGGGCAGCGGAATAGGAAGCAGTGAAAGCGATATAAAACGTATCTGTCCTGAGGCCAATATAGAAAAAGGGCTTGCAATATACGGTTCTAAGGTAAAAGATTCTGAGCCGGATATTAAGAGATGGCTTAATTAAAATTAATTGGTGCTATAATATCCTGAATATTATATTTTACAATGTGTAAGTATACTGGACGATTAAACATTATCAATTTTTATACTTTAAGTCTGATTATCACGGCAAACATTGTCAAATCTGGCAAGCGCATTTTGCTAAATATAAATCTGAGCGGAGAGCTGATAGAGAAAGCACATGTATTAACTTTAAAAGGCCATGGAATGCATATTGCGGCTTTGCCGACATAAACGGGCTTCGGCTCTGCAAAAAAACGAAATCATATTTATATAAGCTTTCTTTATAGTGAAGCGTATAATGCAAAGCTCTATAGCATTACCGCAAGACACGAGTTTGATATGGTAAATCAACCGTAATTGGTAAATGAAGATGTATTAGGGCAATGACCGCTTAGAAATAAAAAGCATGGGCCGTGGGTAAAAAATATTGGATAAATAAAGAATAAAAAATTATTAATAAACGGAGGTATTATAATGAATTACAACTTTTTTGTTCCAACACGCGTATTATTTGGTGCAGGCTGTCTAAATCAGCTACATGAGCAGAACCTGCCGGGAAAAAAGGCAATGGTGGTTATTTCAGGCGGGAAATCTGTACGTGAAAACGGAGCGCTTGACCGTACGCTTAACGAGTTAAAAGCGGCCGGCGCTGACTATGTAATATTTGATAAAGTAGAAGCAAACCCACTGAAATCTACGGTTGAGGCGGGCGGAAAATTTGCAAAAGACAACGGCTGTGATTTTGTTGTAGCTCTAGGCGGAGGAAGCGTTATGGACGCCGCAAAAATTATGGCTATGTACGCCCTGCAGCCGGGCGATTTATGGGACTATGTAGGCGGCTCGACTGGCAAAAATATGCCGCTTGTTAACCCCGCGCTGCCGTTTGTCGCCATCACTACGACTGCCGGCACCGGCTCTGAAGTAGACCAGTGGGGAGTAGTTACCAACCCGGATACGAATGAGAAAATCGGCTGCGGCGGAATGGACAGCCTTTTCCCGGTACTTGCTGTAGTTGACCCTGAGCTTATGCTTACCGTACCGCCCAAGTTCACGGCCTATCAAGGATTTGACGCTCTTTTTCACAGCACGGAAGGCTATATTTCTTCGGCTTCAAACCTCATGGGAGATATGGTACAGCTCGCGGCTATTGAGAATATAGGCAAATATCTTCCGCGCGCGGTAGAAAATGGAAATGATATAGAGGCGCGCGAGCACATGGCCTTTGCAAACACTATGTCGGGATATTCTATGGTTGTGTCCTCCTGTACCAGCGAGCATTCAATGGAGCATGCAATGAGTGCATATCATCAGGATTTACCGCATGGCGCTGTACAAGGGACTTATCGGCGCGGGCTATAAGATGATAAAGGGCGGTGGTGTGCTCATTACGGTCCGCAACAGCGATAAGGCGGAGATAATAGACGTTGCTAAGAAGTTCAGCCAGCTTGGCTTTAAGCTCTACGCCACTCACGGTACGGCAGCCGCCATTAAAGAGGCGGGCTTTGAGGTTGAGCCGGTGGATAAAATACATCAGTCAGATGTAAACACCATGACGCTTTTGGAGAGCGGCGCTGTACAGTACATAATCTCCACCTCTACAAAGGGCCGCGACCCGGCGCGCGACAGCGTAAAGATACGCTGCCTGGCAAGCAGGCTTGGCATTCCATGCCTTACGTCAATAGACACGGCGAACGCTGTGGCCGACAGTCTGCGCAGCCGGTATACTGAATACAACACCGAGCTGGTCGATATAAACAACATGCGCGACAAGAAAATGACGCTTGAATTTACCAAAATGCACGGCTGCGGCAACGACTATATATATTTTGACTGCTTTAAGCAGGACATTGCAAGTCCTGAATCACTGTCAATAGCGCTGTCGGACAGGCATTACGGCATTGGCGGCGACGGTGTAATACTCATCTGTCCGTCGAAAGTGGCGGACGCTAAGATGCGCATGTTTAATCTTGACGGCAGCGAGGGCAAAATGTGCGGCAACGGCATACGCTGCGTCGGCAAGTATGTGTATGACAACGGTATTGTGGACAAGGACAAAACCACTATAACGATAGAGACGTTAAGCGGCATAAAGACGCTTAAGCTTTCAACTAAGAACGGTAAAGTCTCCTCGGTAAATGTCGACATGGGCAAGGCGGAATTTGCGCCGGAAAAGGTTCCCGTACTTCTTGACGGTGAAAAAATAATATCCCGCAGGACGGAAATAGGCGGCAAAAATTATGATATAACATGTGTGTCGATGGGCAACCCGCACTGCGTCGTTTTCTGCAACGACGTCGATAATATCGATATTGAAAAAATCGGCCCGCAGTTTGAAAACGCCGATATCTTCCCCAGCAGGGTGAATACCGAATTTATAAAGGTAGTGGATAAAAATACGCTTAAAATGCGCGTATGGGAGCGCGGAAGCGGCGAAACAATGGCCTGCGGCACCGGCGCGTGCGCGGCTGTAGCCGCCGCAGTTGAGAACGGATACTGCAAAAAGGGCGAAAATGTAAAGGTAATGCTTCTTGGCGGCGACCTCATCATAAACTACACCGACGAAACGGTATGGATGGAGGGCAACGCTGTTAAAGTATTCGACGGCACTGTGAGAATATGATTTAGGCTTTAGCGGAGCATAAATTTAAATTAAAGACTCAATACAAGAGCACTGCCTGATTAATATAATAATGCTAAGGAGGAAATATAATGAAAAAGACGATAATATGTGCGGCGTTTACCATTGCGGGCGCTATATTTCTTGGATTTTCCGCGCTCGGCATCAACTTTTTCGGAAGCAGCCTTGACGGTGATGAAATAATGTTTCCCATAATGTTCTTTTTAGGCTTTTTCATGTTTTTAATAGGATTCGTCAGTTGCCTGATTGATTTATTTAAAAAGGATGACTGATTTGTCTGCTTTTTAACAGCATACTTGCTGCAAGGCAGCAATATCTTTGGCATTTTTGTGTTATATTAAGCATTATAATCGTCATATTATTTTTACAAACGGAGATGAGAAAATGAAGATAAATACAAACTATCAAAACCTTAAGGACAACTATTTGTTTGCGGAAATAGCCCGCAGGGTAAGCGAATATAAGGCCAATAATCCGTCGGCTGACGTAATAAGCCTTGGTATCGGCGACGTCACCCTCCCCCTACCCGCTGCATGCGTTGAGGCGATGGAGAAAGCATCTGCCGAAATGGGCACAGTAGAGGGCTTTAGAGGATATGGTCCGGACCATGGCTATGAATTTTTAAGCAGCGCTATTCAGAATTACTATAAGCGTTTTAATGTGTCGTTAGAGCTTAAGGAGATATTTGTAAGCGACGGTGCGAAAAGCGATGTCAGCAATATACTCGACATTTTTTCCGCTGACAACACGGTACTTATTCCCGACCCTGTGTATCCTGTGTATCTTGATACGAACATTATGGACGGCCGCAAAATAGTGTTTATAAACGCTAATGAGGAAAACGACTTTTTGCCGCTGCCGGACAAGAGTATTAAAGCTGATATTATTTACATCTGCTCTCCAAACAATCCGACCGGCGCCGTTTATAACCGTGATCAGCTCAAGGCATGGGTAGATTATGCTCTTGACAACAAGGCTGTCATACTGTATGACGCCGCTTATGAAGCATTTATATCAGACCCCGATTTACCGCACAGCATATATGAAATCGACGGTGCAAAAAAATGCGCAATAGAGCTGTGCTCATTATCTAAGATTGCCGGCTTTACCGGCACACGCTGCGGTTATACAATAGTCCCGTTCGACTTAAAGGCTGGAGATGTAAGCCTTAATGCAATGTGGCTGCGCCGCAAGGGCACAAAGTTTAACGGCGTGCCGTATATAATTCAGCGCGGCGCAGAGGCTGTTTTCTCTGATAAGGGATTTAAGCAGTGCATGCAGAATATAGATTACTATATGCAGAATGCAAAGCTTATAGCCGATGCATTGGACGAATTATCTATAAAGTACATTGGCGGCAAGAATTCGCCTTATATATGGCTTAAGTGCCCGGGCGGCAGAAAATCGTGGGAATTTTTCGATTATCTGCTTAACAATGCCAATATTGTCGGTACGCCGGGCGCGGGATTTGGCGAAAACGGCGAAGGCTGCTTCCGCCTCACAAGCGTTGGCAGCCGTGAAAATATAGT
>USGR01000038.1 GCA_900554165.1 uncultured Oscillospiraceae bacterium
AGCTATACCAAGGTCGTCAAGCCTTGTTTTTACATCATTAAGCCGCAGTCCAACCAAGTCCGACGGCAATTCCAGCGTCTTTGGACCGGAACTTACCACAAGCTGTATTGTTGAGCCGCTTTTTATCGGAGTATCTTTAGTAGGCGACTGCCTAATTATCGTGTCATACGGCTGGTCGGAATTTTCATATTCTCTAAGTTCTATATTATATCCACTATATGCTGGGTCCGCCATTACCTCTGTGTATAAAAGCCCAACAAAATTTGGACACGGCATTTCATCAGACGGGCCGTCTTTCATAAATACATTGTAGAATATTATTACCGCTACTACTATAACTACTATAAATGCAGCCGCTATACCCGCCATTATAGCTACCATAGGCGGTTTTTTTACTGTTTCTTCTCCTTCTTCTGCCGCTGTTGTATCATTCTCGCCTATCTCGCCTATATATTTTGTAGGTGATTCATCCACATCATGGATATAGCTAAAAGTAATCTGAGGCTTTTTGCGAAACGCCTCCAAATCAGTCAGCATCTCTGTAGCAGATTGATATCTCTTTTCAGGATCCTTTTCCATAGCGTGCATTACTATCTGCTCAAGACCAAGCGGTATGTTCTCATTTATCTGGCGAGGCCATACCGGCTCGCGCTGAAGCTGCATTATCGCTACGGATACAGCGCTGTCGGCTTCAAACGGAAGCTGGCCAGTCAGCATTTCATAAAGCATTACACCCACTGAATATATATCAGACTTCTCATCGGTAAACTCGCCCTTGGCCTGCTCAGGACTTATATAATGCACCGAGCCTATGGCCTTGTCGGTCATGGTGCGCTGCTCGCTGCGTGAAAAACGCGCTATGCCAAAGTCCGTCACCTTAATTGTGCCGTCCTTAAGCAGCATTATGTTCTGAGGCTTTATATCCCTATGAACTATCCCTTTAGAATGCGCGTGCTGAAGCGCACGGAGTATCTGTATTGTAAAATACACCGCTTCTCTTTCATCAAGGCGCTGCTTGCGCTCTATATACTGCTTTAGAGTTATACCGTCTATATATTCCATTACAATGTACTGTATTTCATCACCAAAGCTTACGTCGTAAACTTTTACTATGTTTGGATGCGACAGCACTGCTATTGCTTTAGATTCATTCTTAAAACGACGGCGGAACTCTTCATTGGCCAAAAATTCTTCCCTTAGTATTTTGACCGCTACTATGCGGTCGTCAATGGTGTCGTATGCCTTATACACCATCGCCATACCGCCGACGCCTATTATCTCCTTGATTTCATAGCGTCCGTCCAGCCTCTTGCCAATATATTTATCCAATAATATTCACTCCCTGTCCTACTCCGATAAAACTACTACGGTGATGTTGTCACCACCGCCGCCGGTGTTCGCTTCATCTATAAGTATCTCCGGCAAGTCGGAAAAACTGCTCGTGTCTATAAGCTCTATTATTCTTTCGCTGCTTACGTAATTCGTCAGACCATCAGTGCATATAAGCAGCATTTTCCCCGGCTCTATTACCGCTTCATTATAGTCAACATCCACCGTCTCGCTTACGCCCAGCGCCCGCGTTATTACGTTCTTGCGCGGATGAAACTGCGCCTCTTCAGGGGTAAGCTGTCCGCTTTCTATCATGTTTTGCACAATGGAATGGTCTTTTGTTATCTGCCTAAAGACGCCACCGCCGGCTATATACGCACGGCTGTCACCAGCATGAACTATATGTGCTACACCGTCCGATATAACAGCCGCTACCGCAGTCGTGCCCATTCCCGCCAGAGCTTCAACAGAACGGGACATGTCAAACACGCTCACATTCGCCGCATACATGGCCGAACTCAGCATTGTCTTTATAGATGTAGAGCTCATGCCCTCGCGGTATGAGGCAGATATATGCTCCGACAGTATTCTCACCGCCGTAACACTCGCTATGTTTCCGCCGTTGGCGCCGCCCATGCCGTCACATACGACAGCCCATGCTACGCCTCCCGGCAGCTCGCCTGCTGAATATGAGTCCTGGTTAGATGCGCGTACCAGACCTTTATTTGATTTTGCTGCAATGCGCACAGTATCCCCCCTTTAAGAGTACCTGCGTCTTAATTGTCCGCAGGAGGCGTCTATATCTCCTCCCAGCGTACGCCTTACGGTTGCATTTATTCCCTGTTTTATAAGTATATCTTTAAACCTGTTTACCCGGCTCATGTCCGGAGTATTCATATCTTTACGCGCTGGGTTGACAGGTATTATATTTACATGGCACAGCATCCCTTTTATTATTGACGCTAATTCATATGCACAATCATCGCTGTCGTTAAGTCCTTTTATGAGCGAATACTCAAATGATATGCGCCGGCTCGTCGATTTAGTATAAGCCCTGCATGCCTTTATAAGCTCCGACACGTTCCACCGCTTGTTTATTGGCATTATTTTATTTCGTATCTCATCATTGGGAGCGTGCAGCGACACCGATAATGTAAACTGCGGGTGCATCGGTATGAGCTCATATATCTTATCAACCAACCCACATGTCGAAACAGATATATGCCGCTGACCTATATTAAGACCGTCAGCATCCGACACAAGCTTTAG
Organism: uncultured Oscillospiraceae bacterium; assembly: GCA_900554165.1. The sequence goes on from USGR01000038.1 coordinate 2,599, forward strand.
AAACTTTAGCACATTGTAAAAATTATCAAGCGGCTCGCCTATTCCCATTAACACTATGTTGGATGGCTTTATACCGCTGTCCTCTACACAGGTATATATCTGCGACAGCATCTCCGACGGGGCAAGGTTTCGGCTCAGCCCGTTTACGGTAGATGCACAGAATTTACAACCCATACGGCAGCCGGCCTGCGTCGATATACACATACTGTATCCGTGCTTATATTCCATAAGCACGCTTTCCACCATTTCGCCGTCCTCAAGCTTATACAAGTATTTTACAGTATTATCATGTGTAGATACAAGCTTTTTTTGTATTTTGCAGTTTACAATACTGTAACAGTCGTTAAGGTTTTGTCTCATATTAAGCGGCAGATTTGTCATTTCGTCAAATGAATGCACCCCGCGCATCAGCCATTTATATATCTGATCAGCACGGTATGCAGGATATTCCATTTTGGTAATCTGTTCTCTTAGCTCATCTGCCGCCAGGGAACGTATATCGGTTTTTATTTATTCGTCCTCCTTTTTAAAGGCGGCCATAAAAAATCCGTCTGTTAAATGAATATGCGGCAGCAGTGTTATCATATTCGTACAAGTACCTTTACTGCTGTCGTTTATTATACCATATATGCCGCTTATATCAATGGGTTTTAAATTACACATATGTAAAAATTCGTTTAATACGCCCTCATTTTCATCCTTTTTTAGCGTACATGTCGAATAAACCAATATTCCGCCGGGTTTAAGGCGCTTTTGCGCCGACATAAGTATTTTCAGCTGAAGCTGCGGCAAGTCCCTTACCGCATCATACTCCTTATATTTTATATCCGGCTTTTTTGACATTACACCAAGACCTGAGCAGGGCACATCGCATATTACTCTGTCGAACAGTCCCAAATCCTCACTGCATTCAGATGCGTCGCCTTTAACCGCCTTTATGCTTTTAATGCCTAATCTATCGGCGCCGCGCTGTATCAGCTTAACACGCGCCTCATGCACATCCTGCGATATTATTTCCCCGCTGTCTTGCATCATTTCCGCTATTGTGAAAGATTTTCCGCCGGGCGCGGCGCAGGTATCGAGAACCCTCATGCCGCTCTCAACAGAAAGAGCCATACAGCACAGCTGCGACGCTATATCCTGAACATGGAACCTGCCCTCTTTATACAGCTTCATCTGCTCTATCCCGCTGCCCTTTTCAAGCCTTAAAGCGTCCATTTTGTCATAAGGGACATGTATGTCAAGGCCGGAAGCTTTTAGCAGCTTTTCAAGCCCAGTACGGCTGTTTTTTAAAGTATTCACCCTTAAAGTAACCGGAGCACTGTCAAAACTTACGCGCAGTATGTCCTCCGCCGCGTCGCCGTAACCCTGACGCAGCGTGTCATATATCCAGCGCTTGCAGGAATATTTTATTTCCGGATTGTCGCTCTTTTCAATAGCCTGAAAGCACATCTCACGCTCAGACAATATCTTCTTAAGCACGGCATTTATAAATCCGACAGCCCATTTATCGCTTCTTTTGACAAGCTCTACCGTTTCGCCCACCGCAGCGTGTGCGGGAATTTTGTCCATATATAAAATTTGATATGTACCAACCCTCAGCGCATTTATCACGCTGAAAGGCAGCTTGTCCACACGCTTGCCGGCATATCGCCGTATTATAAAATCCAGCGTGTACATTCTCTCTACAACACCGTAAAAAATTGCCGATGCAAGAGCCGTATCTTTTTTATCCAGAGCCATGGCGTTAAGCTGTGCATCAAGCACCAAATTTGAATAGCCGCCGCTGCGCTGCATTTTTACCAAAGCCGTATGCGCAGCCTTTCTCGCACCACTTGCCATTATCTTTTCCTGCCGTTTATCTGCGTTATATAATATACAAGCGTGAGCAGCGACTGAAGCAGTGCCGCGACATATGTCAGCGCCGCCGCGGTCAATACCTTTTTGGCACCGGAAAGCTCTTCTGCGCTTAGCAGTCCGGAAGCTTCTATATTCTTTACAGCACGGGAGCTTGCGTTAAACTCCACCGGCAGCGTAACCAGCTGAAATACCACAACCGCAGCAAAAAGTATTACGCCTACCCATGCTATAGTAAGCATGTTTATTACAAGACCTAATATTATAAGCAGAACACCAAAAGCCGAGCCAAAATTTGTAATGGGAATTATAGCGGCACGAATCTTTATCGGGCCATACCCTTCGGCATATTGCATTGCATGCCCCGCTTCATGGCAGGCAATTCCCACCGCAGCTATCGAATCACCGTAAAAAATGTCGCGGCTTAGAGATATAGTATTGGTTCTCGGATTATAATTGTCTGTCAAATGGCCTTCTATGCACTGTATCGCTACATCATATACGCCATTGGCGCGCAGTACCGCTTCTGCCGCCTGTGCGCCCGTTATGTGCCGGCTGTTCTGTATCCTGCCGTATTTTCTGTACTGCGACGATATAAGCCCCTGCGTTATAAGTACAAGCAGCAGCGATGGGATAAATACATACAACATATAATACATAATTTTTAATCCTCCATTATGTGCAAAGCCTATATATAAAAGGTTTTGAGCTATTATTGGCAAGAAAGGAAATAATCATTAAATCTGTTTTATATTGTTTATAAACAATTTAGATTATACCTTATTCATCAAGTATATTTTCTAATTCTACCCTATATCTCTGCAAAAACGCTTATGCCGCAATTATAACCGCCCGCTGACAATTTTTTATACGCTCTGATTTTTAATATAACCGTTTGCCTTATTTCCCAAGTACAGCGCCTATTTCTACTGCATGGCCCCGCAAAAATGCGTCCACCGGCATTTTGCCTGAGCCTTCCGGCTGTATTACTAAAAAGTCAATCACACTGCCGTCGCCGCATGCGGCGGAAATAGCACCGTCTGTAAAGCAGACCGAGCCGGCCGGCATTTTTGTCGTTTTATCAGAAACGGCGGCCTCAACAATCTTAATTCTCCTGCCGTTAAGCATTATAAAGGCCGACGGCCATGGCGTAAACGCCCTTATCATATTGTATATCTCACGTGCGGTCTTTGAAAAGTCTATCTCGCCCATGCTCTTCTTTATAAGCGGAGCATAAGTAAATTCCTCACCCTGCGGGCGCGGCGTGATGCTGCCGTTTTCCAGCTTGTTGAGCGTGCTGATAATAATCTTAGCGCCAAGAGCGGATAATCTGTCATGCAGGCTGTCCGCCGTCTCATTCTCGCCTATCTCGGTTTCAGCCTGCTCAAGTATGTCGCCGGTATCAAGTCCCTTTGCCATTTTCATCGTGGTAATGCCGGTGACCTTGTCCCCGTTGTATATCGCCCACTGTATGGGCGCCGCGCCGCGCAGCCTTGGCAGCAGCGAAGCGTGGATGTTTACGCATCCCAACCGCGGCAGCTTCAATATGCTCTCCGGCAGAATTTGTCCATATGCCGCTACTACTATTATATCAGGATTTAGCTGTTTTATTACCGCCTCGGCGTCGCTGTCACGCAGCTTCTCCGGCTGATATACCGCTATGCCGTGCTTTTCGGCGCATATCTTTACCGGCGGCTTGCGCAGATTATATCCGCGTCCTGCCGGCTTGTCGGGCTGTGCAAAAATCGCCTGTACGTTATGACCTTCGGATATTATAGACTCCAGCGCCGGTACGGCAAAGTCCGGGGTTCCCATATATACTATATTAAGCATTTAGCCCTCCAAATCAGATTCTTTTATGTCCCTTATAACATACTGTTTAAACAAAATGCCGTCAAGATGGTCGACCTCATGACATATTGCCTTGGCCTTTAAGTCCTCCGCCTTTAATATAAATGTTTCGCCCTTGCGGTTCTGTGCCTTTACCTTGACTACCTTTGGACGCCTTGTTATACCGTACTCTCCTGGGAACGACAGACATCCCTCTGCCGTTTCCTGCCGGCCGCGCTTATATATTATCTCCGGATTTATAAGCTCTATTACACCGTCGCCGACGTCTATTATGCATACGCGTTTAAGCACGCCCACCTGATTTGCAGCAAGCCCCGCGCCGTCTGCATGATGCAGCGTTTCTATCATATCGTCGATAAGCTGCGCAAGCTTGTCGTCAAATGACGTAACCTCGCGCGCCTTTTTTTCTAATACTTCATCACCATATTTTACGATGTTTCTGAGTGCCATATTGTCCTCTCCTTAATTCATAAACAGCTTTTAAGCCGTGTATCTGCTAAAAATATTTCCAATTACAACTGCACTTGCCTGAATTTTATAAATTGTATATTTATATGCCGGCAAAAATCAAACGGCAGACAGGTGTATCACGCAGTTATCATGTCAGATGATAATCAATTTATTATACCACCTACAGAATAATCTGTAAAGCGGCGGCAAATTCGCTTTTTACAGCTTCTTTGACAGTATTAATTCAAACGCATCTTTCTCCCTTAAAAAGCCTCCTATGGCAGAATATCCCAGACTATAATAAAAGTGCTGAGCGCATTCATCGGACTGCGTCGAAGTCATTACCTCTTTATAATTTAATTCTTTCATTTGGCTTTCCCAATATTTAACTAACAGCTTTCCAAATCCCTTACCGCGATTTCCGTCTAATACATAAAGCATGTTCATAAACGGAATGCTGTCCCAAAATAAATTATATCTTAGCCAGCCGGTAAGCTTGCCGCATTCCTCAATAATATATATGCGGTTTAAATGGATGCTGTTTTCCAATTCCTTTGCCGAAATATGATGGTCATATTCTTTTAAAATATCCATATCGCCCATTTGTGCAGTTCTTATAAGCATAATGACCCGCTCCGCTAACATAATTATTTGGGTTATTTTTAAATAATACAGCTTACAATAGCTTTATCAAAATATTAAATATACGCTGCTT
>USGR01000039.1 GCA_900554165.1 uncultured Oscillospiraceae bacterium
TCTCCGCTTGAGAAATACTTTGAATATGTGCTGCTTTCCTCAAGTGCACTTACAATAACAAGCTCTGCAAAATATGCGGTGGAGGTGTCAAAAGTCTCCTCATATCCGCTTTCTGACAGATAAACTGCATCGTCTCCTGACACCTGAATATATCTGCCCGAAGCAATAGAAGTTGCATCTCCTATGCTTATTGTATATTCTTCTCCACCTTTAAGGGTGACCTTAATGGTTATTTCAGGATTGTCAAGGCCATAATTTGATAAACTGTCTGATGTATCAGTAAGCTTGCGCTGTGCATTTACAGTAGCGGCCGCTTCAGGTATTCCGGCTATGACCTCGTCGTCTATTGGAATTCTTTCGTCGACGCCCTCGAGTTTCCAGCTTAAGTCGTCGCTAGAGGAGCTGGAAGAACTGGAGCCGCTCGAATTATCAGAGTCACTCTCTTCAGAAGAAATATCGCCGGCGGCCGATATTACATAGCTGCCATACTGATTATGCACTTCTACGCGACTGATGTCCGATGCAGATACTGCTTTAAGGCTTATGGATGAACCGCTGCTTGAAGAAGATGAAACATCCTCTCCGCCAGATTCACCGAAGATAAGCACAATGCCGACGGCAGCAGCTACAAGCGCAAGCATAACTATAATTGCAATAATAAGCTTTATTATTCTTGATTTTTTAGAATTTTTCTTCTTTTTTGGCGGCTTAATTGTCGGCGCAGTAAATATACTGGAATTTTCATCAATAAAGCCTGTATCCGGAATTTTTTCATCTTCTAAGGCGTATTCTATGTTTTCATTTTCGCCTTTTCCATTATCCTGCGCCGCTGACTGGCCATTAGTTATATTGCCATTTTCGCCGGCAGAAAATGATTTGTCTTTTTTTGTGTTGTCGGAACTCATAAATTCTTCCTCCTGACGAAGATATAAATGCCGGCGGCTATAACGAGTATAGGAACAATTATGGCAAATATCCATCTTACAACATTAACGTTAGCTTCAGTAGGACTAAAGGTATCGCTCTCAATTACCTTATTAGTAAAGGTTATCTCATCGGCCGCGCCCACAAGGTGATTTGAAAGGCTCAGCATAAGATTAAGGTTGTAGACATATGACGACGATACGGTTGAATTGTTTATAAAATCAGCGCTGGACAGAGCAACAACATTAGATGTTATGGGGTCTATGCCGCTGTATGTGGTGTATGTGCTCATACCTGCACGAACAAAATCACCTTTTTCTGCATTGTCCGCCGTCCAATCTTCCGGCGCATTTGCAGGATATATTACAGTCGTGTCGTTAAAGCCGACGAGTGATTTTACAGAGTAAGCCGAATTATTCGGGCTTTCTATAAGTATAGGCTTATTATAATCTGAAACATAGAAATAATAGCTTGAAGGAACCTCTAATATGTCATTAGACTCGGCCATAGACAACACTTCAGTGTTTCTGCCGGTACGATGATATCCTGAGTCAGTCTCATAAAGAGTACCCGATTTAAAGGTATAACCCCACTCGTAAAGGAACTCCTCTAAATTCGGAAGCTCGCCCTGGTTAGAGCTGGCGATATAAATAAGCGATTTACCGTAGTTGCCGCCGTTCTCAAGGAAAGCTGAAAGCCTATTTACCTCTTCTTCGCTAAAGTCCTCAGTTGGAGCACAAAGAACGACTATGTCATATTTTGAGTCAATATCGGCTGTAACAAGACTGCTGATTTCTTCAACTACATAATTGTTGTTTTCCAGCAGTGTGGAATAATTGTCAATAGCCGATGTGTTGTGCGACGCTATATTGCCAACATAATATGTGCGCTCGGATGTTACAGTATAAAGCGCAGAGGTCAGTACCGACTCAAGGTTAGAACCGGATATGGTGGTATAGTAGCCATAGCTGTCAGTTTCTGTTTCAAAAAAGTCCGTGGAGGATATAAGCTTATGACGCGAGATTGTCTGACCGTTAAGCTCAAACTCAGAAGTGACGAGGAGGTCGCAGTAGTTCATGCTTTGTGAAACATCTGAATATTTCTGAGATATATCCTGCATTTCCGGCTGGTCTGGGTCGACAAAGACAATTTGTATGTTATTGTTTATTTTAGCATAGCTGAGCAAAAATTCATAAGTCTGCTGCGCATATAAATCAACCGAGCCGTAATAACCCTGGTAAGACAGCATGGTCTGCAAATTTGTAGCGTAGTCGGTTTCCGGCGACAGTGCATATATAGTAACCGGCTTGTTTATATTTCTTATATATTCCTGATTTTCATCAGTAATGGTAAAATGCTGGTCGGCTGTCAAATCAAAACTTAACGGATATTTATTATAAAGCGTAGTAGCAATAACGTTTATAACAATTATAACGACAAGCACAATAGCCGTCATGGCTATCACAAAACCGCCCTGCTTAAGCGCACGGCCGCGCAGACGAGGAGCTTTTTTCACCTCAGCCGCCTTTTCAGCTTCATACATATCATTGATATCGCTGTTTTTGCCTGAATTTCTTAAAGCTTTTTTCTTTGAACGCAAAGCTTTTTTTGCCTCATCAGCCTTTTCGGCCTCGTACATATCATTAATATCATTTTTCTTGCTCATATTTCGATAACCTTTCCGGCCCACATATTAACATAAACAGCATACCTGCCGTGAGCCTGACAGCATGCGTCGGGGGAATTTATGCCCATCTTTTCTTGTCGAGCACGCGGACGGTAAGAAAGAGGAAAAATGCCGCAACGCTGCCGAAAAATATTATATCAGCGTAGCTTAACGTGCCCTGTGTGAAAGAGGAGTATCTTTCGTAAAATGATATCCATGAAACGAGCTTTGTAATAATATTGATATTTAAAGATGCCGCAAGGCTGTCCATCATATAGAGCAGCAGAGATACGGCAAATCCGACAACCGCAGCAACCAACTGGCTCTCGGTGAGGGATGATATAAACAGTCCTATTGCAATAAGGGCGCCCGCCAAAAGCAGCATTCCCAGCGCGTTGCTTATAAACAATATCCAGTCAACGGTTGCAAAAAATGATGTTACGAGCTGAGTTATAAGGAACATGGCCATGGCCATGGCAAACACTGTAAGAGCGGCGAAAAACTTGCCTATAACTACGCCCGAAAGCCTTGTTGGTGCCGTAAGCAGCAACTGATCCGTCTTTTGGCGTTTATCTTCGCTCAGCAGCCTCATTGTAAGTACAGGAATGATAAACAGCACTATAATAAACATTTGGTTAAACATCAACGTAGGAGTAGTGTAGCCATAGCTGAAAATAAGCGTAAAGAACATACCGCAGAAAAAGTAGAATATTCCCAGCACCGAGTAAGCTAACGGAGATGTAAAATAAGAACGCATTTCCTTTTTATATATTGCACCCATTATTTTCTGCTCCCCTTTCCGCCCTTTTTATCATCTGGGTCGTCTACAAGCTTTTGCTTATTTCCAAGCATGGTGTTAACGGTCTGCGCCGCTTTTGCGCGCACGGCGGCAGCATTGCTTTCGACGTCCTTTTTAGGCTTAATTTTCGGCTTTCTGGAATCTGTAAGCTGTAAGAATATTTCCTCAAGCGACAATTCGTTGTATTTCATGAGTATTATATTCCACGAATTTTCCATCATTTTCTCTGAAAGTTCGCGGCGTATATCCATATGCGGACGTGTTTCAATCTTAAACTCATACGCATCACCCTCGCGCATGCCCAAACACTCACACTGCATTATGCCGCCTATTGATGAAATAGACTGCTCAATTTCCTTTTTAGGCCCGACGACGCGTACTGTGAGCGAATTGTCGCCCGAAAGATTTTTTGCAAGGTTGTCCGGCGTGTCGTCGGCGATTATCTCACCGCGGTTTATGACTATAACGCGCTCGCAGGAGGCCTGAACCTCCGACAGAATATGTGACGAGAGTATAACCGTATGTGTTTTGCCGAGGTGGCGTATAAGCGTGCGTATGTCAATAATCTGCTTTGGGTCAAGACCGACGGTCGGCTCGTCCAATATGAGAACCTCCGGATTTCCAACCAGCGCCTGTGCAATACCGACGCGCTGCCTATATCCCTTTGAAAGATTCTTAATAAGGCGCTTGTATACATCATCTATTTTTACAAGCCTGCAGATTTCCTTTATATGCGCTTCACGCGGTAGACGCACCTTTTTAAGTTCATAGATAAAGTTAAGGTACTCTTTAACCGTCATGTCGGTATAAAGCGGCGGCTGCTCCGGCAAAAAACCTATTCTTCGCTTTACCTCTACCGGGTCGTTAAAAATATCATATCCGCTTACATTCACGCTGCCGGAGGTGGCAGAAAGATATCCGGTTATGATATTCATGGTAGTGGACTTTCCGGCGCCGTTGGGGCCTAAAAAGCCTAAAATTTCGCCGTCATTGACCTTAAAGCTGACATCGTTTAAAGCCGTATGAGAGCCGTATTTCTTGACGAGGTGGTTAACCTCTATCATTTATATCACCTCAGTTTTATATTATCAGATGAGAAAGCATCTGCGCTTATGTGTAAACCGCCTGAACACAGCATAAATCAAGTATTATAATAACAAAAACTTTAAATTGAGATGTAAACATTTCTTTAATATATTGTGCTTATTTTACGGAGTTTTACCGTCTTATGCCATGGCTTATGAGGCTTAAGCTAAAAGAAAAAGAGTAAAGCGCGTAAATTTATGAGTAATTGGGTTTTAAATTTTATTGATAGCTTTAAGCTTTTCTGATGCATACACATACAAGCTATTATACATTATATAGGCCGTTAAGTCAAAGCATAGCTTTAGCGGTATTATGTATTTTATATACGTGCAAAGACGGCGGATTAAGTTTTCGTTGACTTGAGAGTTGTATGGATATAAAATTAAATAAATAAGGGGGAAAATGACAATGGCTGAAATAAAAGGATTTAAAGGGCTGAGATATACTAAAAAGGCAGGGGATATGGCGTCGCTTGTGTGTCCCCCATACGATGTGATAAGCGAAGACGAGCGTAAAGAGTATTTAAGATGCAATGAATATAACATAATAAGGCTCGAGCTTCCAAGAGAAGGCGAAGACCCATATGAGACCGCCGGCGAAACGCTAAACGAGTGGCTTAGCGAAGGCATACTCGCAAAGGACGATAAGGACAGCCTATACATATATGAGGAAGAGTTCGAGGATAACGGCCGTACAATGTCCTTTAAAGGCATAATAGCGCTGGTAAAGCTTGAAGAGTTTTCAAAGGGTATAATTTTGCCGCATGAGGAGACGCTGCCGAAAGCCAAGGCCGACAGATTTAATCTTATGATGTCTACCGGCTGCAATTTCAGCCAGATTTATTCATTATACATAGATGAAAAAAATACAACGCAGGAATATATAGAAGAAATTTCATCAGGCGCGCCGGAGGTGTGCATAACCGACGACAGCGGCGTTACACATAGGCTTTGGCGCACATCCGACGAGAGCATAATATCGGCCGTGTCTGCTGATTTTGCAGAGCGCAGGCTGTATATCGCCGATGGGCATCACAGATATGAAACGGCGATAAATTACAGAAATGCTATGCGCGAGCTTGGCAAATCGCAGCCGGGCGGCAGCGCTGATTATGTAATGATGACGCTCGTTGATTTAAACAGTCCCGGCCTCGTCGTGTATCCGACGCACCGCGTAGTGCATGATGTAGAGGGCTTCAGCGCGCAGGCGGTCAGAGAAAAAAGCGTGGAATATTTTGATATAGCATCTGATTTGCCAAAGGAAAAGGCGCTTAAACTGCTCCAGGAAGCATATAACAGGGGAGATAAGGCGTTTGTCTTTTACAGCGGCGGCTGTTTTGACTTGTTTAAGCTGAAAGATTTTGAAAAAGTATGCAGACATAGCACCGTCTGCCGCGAGGTTATGGAGCTTGATGTTTCTATACTGCATAGTCTTGTGCTAGAAAATGCAATGGGAATAGACGCCGCCCGTATAGCTGACCAGACAAACGTCATATACACCCGAGACATAGACGAGGCGATTTCATTAACCGACAAGGGCGCTGATTGTGCCTTTATAATGAATCCAACGCGTATATCGCAGATAAAGGATGTTGCAAATGTCGGCCAAAAGATGCCGCAAAAGTCTACTTATTTTTACCCAAAGCTTATTACCGGCCTGGTAATGAACAAAATAATCTGATTTCATGTCAATATATCGGCACATATGTATTTTCTGTAAAGACTAATCTAATATTTAATATAAGATTGCCTTTTGATTAGTTAACATAAATCATAAAAATATTAGGCTTGGGCAAGAAAACAACTGCCGTGAGTGCTTTAGCATATCTAAGATTTGTTGCTTGACGGCTCGGAGGTTAACATAAAATGAGAGATAAAATTACTTCAGAAATGAATAATACGTCCAATACAGCAGGTAAAACAGACAGCGGTGTCAAAGAAAGCAGAGCGCCGAAATATTTAATGCCGGCGTTCATTGCATTTATTGCTCTGCTTGTGGTAATCGCTGCAATATTCATGCTGATTATGCCGCAGGATATAGTCGATTACTCGGCCGGCAACACATATGGCAATATAATGAACGGCGGCCGAGTTCTTGATGCTGGCGGATATTTATTTTATGCATCTGACGATAAGGGCTTGCTGAAAATTCCGGTAAGCGACGAAGCGCAGATGACGACCACTGAGGTTATAAGCGAAGACAAATGCTCAAATATTTCAGAAGTGCAGTCAAAGGTTTATTATCAAAGCGGACAGATTCTTAAATCATATAATTTTTTAAATAGTACCGATATTGCAGAATTAAGATATCCGCAGGTAATAGGCAGCTGGATTTATTATATAAACGACGCCGGCAGCATATGCAAAATGCGTACAAACGGCAAGAACCAGAAAGATTTGGGACTTATATGCTCCGACGGACAATTTTATGTGGAAAATACGCGTATATACTATAAAGGCGCCGACGGCTGTATATATTTTGCGATGATTGACGGCAGTGAAAACGAGCAGCTGGTAAGTACCAATGTAGATAAATTTTTCCTAAGCAATGAGTACTTATACTACAGCACTAACAATTCCATCATGGCATTTATGATATATGACAGGACCAGCACAATTATAGATGAGATAAACGGGGAAGCGGTATTTAACATATTTGGCTATAATCTCATTTATACCGACGGCGGCAAAATAAAAGCGGTGGATTTGTCAAGCAGTAATGTTAACAGGGAAGTAAAGGAAATATCTGATTTAAAAGTCACTGAAATATATTCGTCTGCTACGGCGGCATATTTTATAACCGATGCGGGTGAGTTTTATAAGCTGAGTGATATATCGGCATCTCCTGAGCTTGTTAATTTAGGAATATAAGTGCGGGTTAAAATGTCTGCTTTAAATGAAAATCAGACATACATCGTTTGTCACGTGGAGTATCTTGACGGGATAATAATATCCGTAAATTAAATGATAATGGAATAATT
>USGR01000040.1 GCA_900554165.1 uncultured Oscillospiraceae bacterium
GGCGGGATAGCAGACGGAGGAAAAGAAAAGAGCCGCATGACGATAAAAAATCTTCCCATACCGATACCACAGAAACCCCAACAGGATTTCTGCGTTCATGCGGCATTAGGAAGACTTCGCTTCGTCAGCGGCTCCACAGCACAGCTGCTTTATTTGATTGTTTTCAATATATCAGGAACAGGCGTTCGAATCAAGATTCTCAGTGAAAAAAGTGTTCGTGTCCGCGCAAAATTTACGAGAGCCTTTGAGTCAGATTTGAGAGAACAGCAAGGACAGCAAGTGTATGTACACTTGCGAAAAAAGGCGCTTCGAGCCATCAGCCAGAATACTCCAAGTTCTCGTGTGATATATAATTATCCATTACACCTATGATAATCTGAAATAATCAGTTCAAGGGTGATTTCTTTCAGGCTTTTCGATAAATCAGTCCGTATTTTTTCATAAGAGTGATCCAAAACAGTATGAATATTCTGACCGATAGGACATAAAGCAGACGGAGATGGATGAACTCCTATTAATTTTGAAAGAAAAGCAGGTTCCAGTGCTTTACACACACGGTATAGACTGATTTTGCTTGGTGGGCAATTTAAAGTTGTGCCTCCCGTTCCGTATTTTACCAATATGATTCCATCTCTCTTCAATGCGCTCATAATATTCCGAATGGTAACCGCACTAATTCCCGTTGAACGAGATAGCAACTCACTGGTAACTTTTATTTTTTCACCGTACTCGTTAATAAAAAGAAGGCAATGAATGGCCACGGAACACTTTGTGCTGATATGCATAGGGTCACACTTTCTTTATAGATTTCAACACTATTATAATGCAAAATTCCTAACCTGTAAATGTTGACATTACACTTCTCAAGGAATATAATTGGTGTAAAGTTAAATATTACAGGAGGGATTGTCATGCGTATTGTTCAAATTGTTTTCAGCCCTACCGGCGGGACCCAGAAGGTTGCGGATATAATTACAGCAGAATGGGACAAGCCTGTTGAGAAAATTGACTTGACCGATCCTAAAATGAATTTTGCTGCAATCTCCTTGGAGAAAGAGACTGTTGCCGTAATCGCCGTTCCTTCTTTTGGGGGACGTGTACCGACCTTAGCCACTGGACGGCTCGAAAAGATCCATGGCAATGGGGCCAGATGTGTAGCGGTCTGCGTATATGGTAACCGGGCATATGAAGATACTTTGGTTGAACTGAGTGATACCGCGATAAAGTGCGGCTTTCAGGTAATCTCCGGAATCGCAGCCATTGCAGAGCATTCCATTATGCATCAGTATGCGACAGGCCGTCCGGATGAACGGGATAAAGGCGAGTTGCGAGACTTTTCCCGAAAAATCCTCGAGAAGATAAATGGCAGGCCGTCCGATATGTCTGCGATTAAAGTCCCGGGGAACCGTCCTTATAAGAAAGCTGGCGGCGCTGGTCTCGTACCAAAAGCAAATCACAAGTGTAATATGTGCGGCCTTTGTGCAGAAAAATGCCCGGCACAGGCCATCAGCAAAGAAAATCCAAGAGAGACAGATAGTAAAAAATGTATTTCCTGTATGCGCTGCGTCTCCGTATGTCCGCAGTCAGCCCGCAAGGTGAACGCCGCCATGGTTTCTGTAGCAGCAATGGCAATCAAGAAAGCTTGTTCAGAAAGGAAGAGCAATGAACTTTTCATTTAAGGAGTGTTTTGTATGAATCGAACGGTATCTCGTGTCTTGTGGATCGTTGCCGGTGTTCTTTTAGTAATCGCCGGTATCTACTGTCTGTGTAACCCGGATGTTGGGCTTTTGACGCTATCTCTGTATATTGGGATTGCCATGTTGATTTCTGGCATTGTAGACATTGTGATTTTTGCCAAATGCAATGGGTATATGTTTGGCGCAGGCTGGTTTCTGGCAGACGGCATCTTGACGGTGTTACTTGCCATATTTCTCCTGTTTAACCAGTCGTTTACTATGCTGTCCTTGCCCTTTATCTTTGGAATGTGGTTGCTGTTTTCCGGCATCAACCAGTTTGTGAACTCCTTTGAACTGCAAACTCTTGGTGTAAAAGGATGGGGATGGCTGACTGCTCTGGGAGTAGTGCTGGCCATTGTTGGCTTTTTCTCGCTTTTCGACCCAGTTGCCAATCTGTTTGCATTGAGCATTCTGGTAGGCATTCTGTTGATCTGTGAAGGCATTGCAACGATTGTGCGGGCCTGTCTTTCTCACAGATTCTGGAGATAAAAATACGATTTGATATAGGGGAGGCCAAGCTATGAAAATTGCTGTTGTAGACACAGGCGGAGGTCTACGCGGCGTTTATGCCGCCGGTGTTTTGGATCGCTGTATGGAGGACGGGATCCATTTTGACGCTGGTGTCGGAGTATCTGCTGGTAGTGCCAACATTGCCTCCTATTTAGCAGGGCAAAAGGGAAGAAATTACAAATTTTATACAGAATATTCTACCCGTAAGGAGTATATGAGCCTACGAAATTTCCTGCTAAAAAAGAGCTATATCGATATGGACTATGTTTATGGTGTGCTTAGTAACGATAATGGAGAAAATCCTCTGAATTATCCAGCATTAGCTGCCAACCCTGCGGAATTCATTGTCGTGGCTACCAATGCAGAAACTGGGAAAGTTCATTACTTTAATAAAAGCGATATTTCCCAGAATCACTATGATGTGGTTAAAGCGTCCTGTTCGATTCCGTTTGTATGCCGCCCCTATTTTATTGATGGAACTCCCTATTACGATGGAGCCCTTGGAGACCCTATTCCCATAGAGAAAGCTTTTTCCATGGGATGTGACAAGGTTGTTTTGATTCTCACGAAGCCTAAGGATGTTCGCAGAATACCGGACAAGGATAAGAAGCTTGCGGCGCATATCCGCAAGAAGTATCCCCTTGCCGCTGCCCAATTGGAGCAGCGGGCAGCTAAATATAACGCAGGGGTTGATTTGGCAAAACGCTATGAAAAGCAAGGAAAACTCTTGATTATTGCACCGGACGACACCTGTGGTGTGGATACTTTAACTCGCAATCCGGAGATCATGCAGCGATTCTATAACAAAGGTGTTCAAGATGGAAAGAAAATTTCTGAATTTTGGGGAATAAATGCTTGACACCCATCAAGATAGATAAGATTGATATTTATTCAGATTGTTATTTGATTCCTTGATATTTCTTTATTCAGTATTTATTTGTGCGGGATTTTCCCTGTGTGGTTTCTCCATGTGTGGATTTGCCACATCTGGATTATCCACGTGTGGATATTACCCATGTGGAGGAAAAGAAAAATAAGCGATTTGCGCCCTGAACTGCGTTTTTCCATGCAGGAATACCGTGATATGGCATGGCGTTCAAAAGCCGCTTGTAGCGAAAGAAAAAGCCCAAAATCGACCTTTATCTTGACATTAAATTGTCCTGTCTATCCACCTACTCAAGGCAAAGAAAACCGCCTGTCTCACAGACCGATTAGCTCGGCCAAAGGGACAGGCGGTTTGGATTTTCTGACTGTTTACGCACTGCTGATTTTGTGCCATTCTTTATTCGAGGTTGTCATTATAAAAGTTTGGTATTACAGTATATCTTGGCACAACTCTCATTCCCAGGTCTGCAATTAAATCATAATACTATTATTCTTTAACCGCCATATACAATTTTACATGTGATTTATATTATTTTATTAAATGGAGGTCATTTTATCAAAATAATATTTGACTTTCATTGTGAAAATATTAACATCTCTCTTTTAACGGCAATATACCGCCTATATCGAGCAACGGATTAGATGAAAGAGATATTAACTCAATTTTTTTATTATGCAAAAAGTCTGCTATTTTTTCCCCGTCTGGATGGGTATATATATTACCTGCAAACGCCATCTTCCATTTTCCGATTTTTCCGCAGCATCCGCCAATAAAACCTGTATTGTAACCATTTAACACAATATTTCCAGGAGATATGAGCAATACATCCAATCCAATGAGTTTCGCCGCGCCTGCTATTGATTCATCGGCTGTTATAATTGAGTTTTCATCAACTACCGCTGTTGAGCACTTTGCATAACCCTGTTTTACATTTATCATGCTAATATCATTATTCTTAAAATATTCCCTTAATAAAAGCGGCATAATATCTGCACGTCCAAAGACAAAATTGCCTACTCTTGCAAAATTGAGCAAGATATCATATGGATAGACGTTACCTAATCTTTCTCCAATATATGCTATACTTGCCTCTTCGCTTTCGAGCTGTCTAAAACATGGCAAATTTAAAGCTGTGGCAAAATTATTTCCGCCCAAATGATGTATAAGCATATCTGCATGAGAATTTACCGGATTAGCAAGCGCCAAGCAAGCATCTACCGTTATCACCGATATTCCCATGTTTTCTACTTTTGATATCAAATTTCTGTCAATTCCAGACATTACGACAAGTGTTACATCGTTTTCTGGAAGATTCGGATTTTTTAAAAAACGCTCCATAATCCACCATTAATATTTATTTTAGACACCTTTGCTACATGTATAATTTAAAAAAATATAATAAAGATAATAATTACACCTATAATAACGCAAAAAAGGAGTTTATATATAAATATGGCCCTTATAACCTGTTCAAGGAACTGCAAATATCAAAAAAACGGATATTGCCGGCTTGAAAAAGCTGCTATAGTAACAAATGCAGCCGAAGGATGCCCTCATTTTGTACAAAATATAAAGACTACATCAAAAAGCAAATAAAATGCAAATTTCTTAACCATGTTTAAAAAATAAAAACAATAGTAGAAATAATATATGCCGTTATCATTGCCACCCTTAAAATAAACAAAATTTCTTTCATTGCAAAAATCCGCGAATTAACAATAAATTTAGGCGGATATATGCTCATTATACCCAAAATACTTAGGACTAAATTAGCCACTATGGTTTTATTTGCATACCCAAGTGACATTGGAATAAATGAAAATATAATAGTAAGTATCATTATAAACGTAAGCAAAATTTTAAGAGAAAACTTAATATCTGTAGCAATGCGCTTTCCCACCTTTTCCTTTGGCGCAGATGCACAATTAACATATATAAGAGATATCTCTCTTGGATTTTTATATCTGAAATTGTCAAGCGCGCCACCAAGTCCGCTTGAAAGATACATTTTTGACTGATTATTATACTCAAAAAGTCCGGAATCATATTTAGGAAGTACGCTGCACTCGGGAGAAAGAAGTCCGCCAAGCACCGGCAGCTTGATAATACCGCCGTGTACATGTCCTGAAAGCACTAAGTCGGCGCCCCACTCCGCCAATGAGTCAAACCACGACGGCGAATGCGCCAAAACTATATTAAAAGCATTTTTATCGCATGAGCCGATACGCTTAGTTATGGATTTTACAGACGAACCATATCCCGAGGCCACAGTTGCAAGTCCATATATATTAATATCATACCCATTTATATTTATACTGTCATGCTCATCGTCCAAAAGATTAACGCCAAGAGACGTAATCTGAGACATGACCTCGTCATAGTCTTCGCGGTTAAGCCGTCTAAACCTTATTTCATGATTTCCAAGGCAAAAATACATCGGACATTCAACATTTATATTTTTCAGCAAATCTATAAACGGTATCGGGTTAACATGATTATGATTAACCATATCTCCGCTGAAAGCTATTATATCTGGCTCAAATTTGTTTATCTCTGCCGCTAAATCAATATTCTGCTGTCCAAAACAAGAATTATGTAAGTCACTTATATGCGCAATTTTTAAATTTTCTATAGATTTAAGCTCATAATTTATTCCAACTCTGTTTGTTTCAAAGCCTTTATTCATGTTTTCACCTCTGTTGCCAGCACAAGGCCCAGTTAAATATATCTTATAAAAAATATTGCAGCAAGCATTGAAGTATACTTAAAAGCTCCACTTTTATCATTCTCTGCCATGCCTTGGTATTATAAAGTCCGGCATACTATTTATATTATAAAATTATCTCAAACATAAGCTTCATTGGCCAAGTTGACAACTTTTACACCCTTTTCGTTTGCATATTTTACTGTGTAGTATGTCCCGCCACTGCTTTTTGTCAGATAAGCTACGACTATGTCGGAATTATCGACCATGTATCTGTCGCGCTTAAGCATAGCGCCTCTTTGATTAAATTGAGATACATATACAACCCTATCGGCTATATCAAGTATGGCGCTGTAAGCTATTGCCTCAGATTCATCCCAAAAAACCGTCTGGTCCCGGCACGGCAAAGCACATATCAGTCGCACGTCGCTGTATTTGCTTCTTAGAGCTATTACCTGACGCGCCGCAAGCATATCAAAGCCCTTTGCCATACCGGATATAAAATTCACCGTACCGTTTTTATACAATTTCAAAATTTCATCATAAATTTTGTTAAGCACCATCTCTTTATCGCTTATTTCCCTGTGTCCGGTAAAGCAGCATGTTTTATATATAGACGGCATATAATCAACACCGTTGCTTCAGCATATAAAAATCAGGATAGTCGGCTGATAATAAAATTTTAAAAACAGCACATAAAAATAAATAAAAAGCAAAAAAGGACACGCAGAGAGTTATTTTCATAAAAATATGTTAATAATATAAGACAAAGACATTTTTAAAGGAGATTTTCCTTATGAATAAAACGATAAACCTCAAAAGACTTCTTATATGCCTTGTAATTCCCATAGGGCTTGGCATATTATCATCCCTAATATCCGGCAACATGGGCGGAGTATACCCAACCCTCAATCGGCCGCCGCTCTCACCACCGGCATGGATTTTCCCGGTAGTCTGGAGCATTCTGTATATTCTAATGGGAATTTCAGCATATATAGTCTCAGATACTCGAGGCATGCACTCATCAAAAGAGCAAGCAATGAAAATATATTATGCTCAGCTTATTATAAACGTATTATGGCCGATAATATTCTTCCGATTCCGACAGTTTACCATAGCTGCAATAATGCTCGGCGCGCTTATTGTTGCGGTAATTGCTACAATAATTAAATTTAAAAAGATAAACAACACCGCCGCACTTCTGCTTGTTCCCTATCTTATATGGATATTATTTGCATTATATCTCAATATAGGTGTTGCCGTCCTTAATTAGCCTATTCAAAGCCGTTAAACAAATTTTACGTTTCTTTAATCCTATCAGATACAGCAAAATAAATCAAGCTTAAAACTTAACTATAATAAGTGACGATTATGCATTAACTAATTATGTATTTATATTGCCCTAAGCATATTTTTATAAAAAGAACCGCCAAAGCTTTGGTGGTTCTTTTTATGTCTTTTATTTTCTTAAGAATTAGAACATGACGCATATAAAATAAATTTTTAAAATTTTACTTTTTTAAATCTGTGACAAAAAGCCTCATAT
>USGR01000041.1 GCA_900554165.1 uncultured Oscillospiraceae bacterium
GCGCGATATGCTTAACTCTGATTAATAAACATTTCTTAAACATAAAGCAATATTTTTTGCAGATGATATTATAAGAGATATGGCGTACAATGCTTATTTTTGATGTATATTTTTTGAATAATATTTGCTTTGTGAGATTCATATTTTGCTTTTGATAATGTAAAAATAGCCAAAATCTGCATATGTTTATATGAAAAATCTACTCTTGACGAAGCAGAGTTTGTGTGGTAATATAAATCAAATTTATAAAAGAGGTGTAGTAATGATTATTAGGTAATTCAAATTAAACGAATAGTAAGCCGGACTAAAATATAGGTCAGGGTTTGTTGTCGGAATTTGGATTGCTTAATATTTATTATACCGTTGTTATAAACATATTTACGTAGTTCGCTTTGATGTGTTTATATATAAAAGTGGAATATAAATTGAAAAATATAAGCTCTATTTTCGATAACGAACCTGTATCGTTTTTGAAAATGGGGCTTTTATCAGCTTTAATTGAAGAAAATTTCTGTATTAACTTTTCATCTTCAAAATGTTTAGTGAAATGTCTGTAAATAGAATTAATACTTGCAAGAAAAATTCAATAGCATAAAAACGGTGCATAGACACAAACATCAGACCTCAGAAAATGTTTATCTGTTTTAAAGATTTTTATAAAATTAGTCCCATTTGCTCGATTATTAAATCAGCAGCATGCAATTTTGCAAAAAGTATAAATATGACTTATTGCCGGTATTTAGTCAGAAAAAATACGAGTGTCTTAAAACAGGCCAAATTAAGGAGGAATGCTTTTGTTAGAGTTAAAAAATATATCAATAACACTTCTGCAAAACAGCAGAAAGATAACAGATAATTTTTCATTTACATTAAATCGCGGCGAAAAGGCGGCAATTATAGGCGAAGAGGGAAACGGAAAATCCACTCTGCTTAAAATGATATATGACGATAGGCTTATAAGCGGCTATGCAGAGTACAGCGGAGAAATAATAAAAAAGGGAAGCATAGGCTATCTTGCGCAGATGATAGACGAAAAATATTCTGATAAAACTGCGGAAGAATATTTAGATACAGATGAAATTTCTTCTTACGGCGGGTTATTTTCTGAGCTGGGATTGAATTTAGAACTATTAGGACATCAGAAGATAAGGACAATGTCGGGCGGGGAAAGGGTAAAGTTACAGCTTGCAAAAATACTGATGTCCAATCCTGACATCCTGCTACTGGATGAGCCGACCAACGATATTGATATAAACACGCTCGAGTGGCTGGAAAGCTTCATAAATAAAACACGGCTGCCTGTGCTGTTTGTATCACACGACGAAACGCTTATAGAGCATACTGCAAATGTGATAATACACATGGAGCAGCTTATAAAAAAGTCGCAGTGCCGCATAACAGTAACCCATGCGTCGTATTCTGAATATCTTTCAGCGCGAAGCCTTGCCTTTTCAAAGCAGCAGCAAATGGCGTCAAAGCAGCGTGCAGACTATAATAAGCAGATGGAAAAATGGCAGCAGATATATAATCGCGTAAATCATGAGCAGAAAAGCATATCGCGTCAGGACCCGCACGGCGGACGGCTGCTGAAAAAGAAGATGAAATCGGTAAAATCCCAGCAGCGCCGGTTGGAGCATAAAACAGAGGATTTTATTGATTTTCCCGAAGAGGAATCCGCTATAATAACAGAGTTTAGCCAAAACATATATATTCCGCGCAGCAAAGTGGTTTTGGACTTTTACGCTGATAAGCTTAGCGCCGGCGGCAGAATATTGTCGGAAAATATAAGGCTGTGTGTAACGGGAGATGAGCATATAGGGATTATAGGCAGCAACGGCGCTGGAAAATCCACTCTTTTGTCGCAGCTTTGGCAAGCCGTTAAAGACAGACGCGATATAACGGCCGAGTATATGCCGCAGGATTATTCTGAAAAGGCAGATTATGCAAAGACGCCCATAGAATATTTAGCGCAAAATTTTACCAAAGATGAAATTACTAAGGCCAGAACATTTATGGGCAGCATGCGCTTTACACATGAAGAGATGACAAATAAAATAGGGGATTTAAGCGGCGGTCAAAAGGCGAAAATATTGTTTCTTGAAATGGTGCTTAAAAATGCAAACGTGCTTTTGCTGGACGAACCTACCCGCAATTTCAGCCCGCTGTCAAACCCAGTAGTGCGCAGGTCGCTTAGGGAGTTTAGAGGCGCCATAATCAGCATATCTCACGACCGCAAATATTTAAGCGAGGTGTGCGATAAAATTTACCGGTTGGACAAAAACGGGCTAACTGCCGCTTATGCGCAGGATTTTATATGAGATAAAATATTTAAGCCTGCATAGCGTAGTTATGCTTTAATAAAAGTGAATTTAGCGTAGTGGACATAGTTAAAATCCTCACGAATTATAGCCCCACAGTCCAAATTTTTGTTGCTGATTATCAATTCAAACATTGATGTCAAAATCCAAAAACAAGTAAAGAAAAACAAAGAAAGGGTCTGAATTTATTCAGACCCTTTTTGTAAAAATGAAAACAAATAATTGCTATTTACTTAATCCTGAACTTTTAAGAGCATCATCTTCCATATCAATGTCCGGCAAATCTAAAATACGCGCATCTTCCTCATCTAAAGACTGATTATATGCTTTTTCTGCCCCAGCATCAGCGTCCACCGCCGCTTTAGCCGTCGTATGTGCCGCCATACCTGACTCTTTTTCCATGCGCGCACGGGCGTTGGAAAGCATAAGCTTTATCCTGTTTTCCTGATTAATCTTTGTAGCTCCTGCGTCATAATCTATAGCGACTATATTGGCGTCGGCGTGATGATTTTTAATAGCGCGTATCATGCCCTTGCCGACTATGTGATTAGGCAAGCAGCCAAACGGCTGGGTGCAGACAATATCGACAATTCCATCGCCTATAAGCTCAAGCATTTCGCCGGTGAGCAGCCAGCCCTCGCCCATCTTGTTGCCATAGCCAAGATAATCCTTCACATTTTCTTTTATAACCTCAAACGGCTCCGGCGCACGGAACTGCGGATATTTCCTAACTGCCGCAATGAGCTCATGCTGACGTGCGGAGATATACTTCTTAAGCAGGCCGACTACTGCTCTTTTAAATATATTTGAGCCGTAAAGGTCGGCGTCCACCAGCCGATTGTCTATTTTAAACAGAATAAAATCGATAAGGCCGGGTACTACCGGCTCGCAGCCCTCTGAAAGGAGAAAATCCTCAAGATTATTGTTGCCGAGAGGGGAATATTTAATATAAATCTCGCCCACTACACCAACGCGAACTTTCGGTACTCGTGCTACTGGGATATTGGCAAAGTCCTCAGCTATTCTATCCAAATTTTCCCTAAACGACGCAGGGCCAAGCCCCTCTGATTTCTCAAACTGCGCAAGCAGCTCGTTTTCCCAAAACTCCACCATTTTGTCGGTGGCGCCTTTCTCAATTTCATACGGCCGGCACTGGTTTGCCAGCAGTACGATTATATCGCCGTAAACCATCGAGTATACAAGGCGCATAATAAGCTTTAGGTTGAGCTTAAAACCTGGATTTTTCTCAAGTCCCGACAGATTAATGGATATAACCGGGATTTTCTCAAGTCCCGCCTTTTTAAGCGCCTTGCGCAGCAGGTGTATGTAATTGGACGCGCGGCACCCGCCGCCCGTCTGGGTTATAATCAGCGCCGTTTTGTCAACGTCGTATTTGCCCGACTGAATAGCCTCTATAAGCTGGCCTATAACAAGCAGCGCCGGGTAACAGGTGTCGTTGTGTACATATTTAAGGCCGGTATTGACAATCGCCCGATGATTGGTGGTAAGCATGTCTACCTTGTAGCCTTCCATTTCAAGGCATCGCTTCATCATACCGAAATGCACAGGAAGCATCTGAGGCATAAGTATTGTATACTCTTCTTTCATTTCCTTAGTGAATATAAGCCTTCCGTTTTTATCGTAAACGAGTTTTGCCATAAAAATATTTCCCCACTTTAAGTTTATATCCCATGCCGATTAGGCTTAATAACGTAAAAGCCTTTCAGCGGTATTAATAACAATATAAAATCTTTCATTTTATCTAAGCCGACTTATAAAATGCATTACTTCGACAATTAATATAGAGGTTTTGCCCTATCGAGGACATATGAAAATTCAAATAGTTTGCCGTTAAAAGCATTTATATATAATTGAGGACAATAGCATTAACAAATCTTGCTGATATTTATAAGTATAAATCTAACAGAGCTTTTTACCGATAAATTTTGCAAAATCTATAATCACAGTTAAAGCAAATCGAATAGCTTATGCTGTCGCATCAGCTTGAGCGTTCTTTTCTCTTTCAGCTTTTTTAGCTTTAAGGGCAGCCAGCAGGCTGCGAATTCTTATTTTAACTGCGCCGAGATTATATATTTCATCAATTTTAAGCTGAGTATAAAGCTTGCCGTGCCTTTCCAAAATCTCTCGCGTTTCATCACCTGTAATAGCGTCAAGTCCGCAGCCGAATGAGACAAGCTGTACTAAGTCGATATCGTCGTTGCGTGAAACAAATTCAGCAGCGCTGTAAAGCCGCGCATGATACGTCCATTGATTAAGCACGTGCACAATAGGCTTTCCGCCAAGATGCGCGACGGCGTCCTCAGTTAGCACACATATGTCAAAGGAATTTATAAGCGAGTCAATTCCATGGTTTATTTCGGGGTCTATGTGATACGGCCGGCCGGCTAAAACAATCATGTGCAGACCGTTCTCACGCGCATATTGCATTATCTCAGCACCCTTTTTGCGGATATTTTCGCGATATTCATCGTAAGCAGCATATGCCGCGTCGCAGGCGGCGAGTATGTCCTTTTTATCCTCAGAAAGCTTCTCTTCAAAATATTCAACGGCCTTTTTCCTGAAAGTCTTAGGCTTGTGCAGCCCAAAGTAGGGGGTTAGAAAGTCGACTTCCTCAAGCCTTGCGACATTCGCTCTCAGCAGTTCAGGATAATAAGCAACAACAGGACAGTTGTAGTTGTTGTCACTGCGTTCTTCGTCAAAATTATACGGCATGCAGGGATAAAATATCTTATTTACGCCCTTGTCCAGCAGCCCTTCAATATGTCCGTGCATGAGCTTGGCAGGGTAGCATACTGTATCCGATGGTATTGAGTATTGCCCTTTTATGTAAACCTTGCGGTTGGATTCGGGAGAAAGCACAATCTCATAGCCGAGAGATGTGAAAAATGCATGCCAGAAGGGAAGATTTTCATACATATTAAGCCCCATTGGTATGCCGATGCGCCCCTTTGATTTTTCCGGCTTTTTGTTTTCAAGTCCGCGCAGATATTCATATTTAAACTTGTACATGTTCGGCAAGTCCTTGGCTTTTGGACGCCCCAAACCTCTTTCACAGCGGTTGCCGGATATAAAGCGACGCGGCTTTACATTATCACCGTCAAAGAACTCATTAATTGTCAAATGACATCTATTTTGGCATAATTTGCATTCTGCCGGCTTTGATGTATGAGTAAAGCTGCTAAGCTTTTCAGCACTTGTTAAAGTAGACTTGCCAGAACAATTATCTCTTGCATAAAGAGCCGAGCCAAATGCTCCCATAATACCCGAAATAGAGGGACGTATTACGTTGCAGCCAAGCTCCATTTCAAAGCTTCTCAGCACAGCATCGTTCAAAAACGTTCCGCCCTGCACAACAATATGCTTTCCCAAATCCTGTGCCGACGACGCCCTTATAACCTTGTATATTGCATTTTTAACAACGCTCATCGAAAGGCCGGCGGAGATGTCCTCAACTCCCGCGCCTTCTTTCTGCGCCTGCTTTACCGATGAATTCATAAACACAGTGCAGCGCGAGCCGAGGTCTACCGGGTGCTTTGAGAAAAGCCCCAGCTTTGCAAAATCGCTGACGCTGTACCCAAGCGCTTTAGCAAACGTCTCAATAAACGAACCGCAACCTGAAGAGCATGCCTCGTTAAGCATAATAGAGTCTATAGCCCCGCCCCGGATTTTAAAGCACTTCATGTCCTGTCCGCCGATGTCTATAATAAAATCAACGTCTGGGTTGAAAAAGGCCGCTGCATTGTAGTGCGCTACCGTTTCAACCAGACCCTCGTCAACAGAAAAAGCATATTTAATAAGGTCCTCGCCATAGCCCGTAACGGCGCTGCCTTTTATATTAATCCTGTCGCCGAAGAGTGCATAAATCTTTTTAAGCTGCTCCAGCACAACGTCGACAGGATTGCCGTTGTTAGATGTATAATAAGAATATATAATCCCGCCGTCGGGAGAAATAAGCGCAAGCTTTGTTGTGGTAGAACCGGCGTCAATGCCGAGATATGCATCGCCATGGTACTGCTCAGCATCTAAATATTTAACAGTGGCGCTGTTGTGACGCTGACAAAACTCTTCATACTCAGCCTCCGTCTCAAACAAAGGATTAAGTGTGGTAGAAACTGATGAGGTATCGGCAGCATTTTTAAGCAATGTCAAAACCTCGCTGAAAGCCATTGGCTTTGCGTTTTTCGCATAAAGAGCCGCACCGATAGCGACAAAGCAGTCAGCGCTTTCTGGAAATATTGCATTTTCGTCCGTAAGCTTAAGCGTTTCAATAAATCTCTGACGCAGACCCTTAAGAAAGAAAAGGGGGCCGCCCAAAAACATTATCTTGCCCTGTATTTTGCGTCCCTGCGCAAGTCCGGCGACTGTCTGGTCGACAACCGCTTGCAGGATAGAAGCAGATATATCTTCTTTTTTAGCGCCCTGATTAAGCAGCGGCTGAATATCAGTTTTGGCAAAAACACCGCAGCGGGAGGCTATTGAATAAATCGTCTCGTGATGCAGTGACAGCTCATCAAGCTCATCAACGGTAATATTGAGCAGCGTGGCCATCTGGTCTATAAAGGAGCCGGTGCCGCCGGCGCACGAACCGTTCATTCGCTCTTCAAGACCGCCGGTGAAAAATATTATTTTAGCATCCTCGCCGCCGAGCTCGATAACAGCGTCGGTGTCCGGATAAAAGCGCTCTACAGCGCCGGCAGTGGCGTAAACCTCCTGCACGAATTCAATTCCACTCTGCCTGGCCATGCCAAGTCCGGCAGAACCAGTT
The DNA here is from genome assembly GCA_900554165.1 of uncultured Oscillospiraceae bacterium. The sequence goes on from USGR01000041.1 coordinate 7,105, forward strand.
ATTGCAGCGTTAACGGTTTTATCCTTATATTCTTGCGGAAGCTTCTCCAGCATTTCGACAGTTTTCTCTCTTACCTTGGAGAAATGCCGCTGATAGTCCTTATAAGCTATATTATCCTTCTCATCAAGCACAACTACTTTAACGGTAGTTGAGCCAACATCAATACCTATGCGCAACTTATGTAAACCTCCGATAATATATTTACCTGCAGGATTATATTATAACACTTTCTTAGAC
>USGR01000042.1 GCA_900554165.1 uncultured Oscillospiraceae bacterium
ATTTAATTTCTTTCCGTCTAAGTTGAAACAGCAATAAAATAGTACACTAAACTTTAATTCAATATTTGCAGAAGACATTTTATCTTTAAAATATATACTCTATGCGCTATTGCTAAAGCACTATTATATACGTAAAGGACTCAAAGCCTTACCCATTAATATTCAAATAAAATTTGTTTAATAATGTTCAAATGTTACTTCAACATATAAGTAACATTAAACTATACAATCAGCATGGCGTCGCCAAAGCTGAAAAAGCGGTATTTTTCTTTTATTGCTTCATGATAGGCTTTCATTGTCAAATTATAACCGGCAAAGGCCGACACAAGCATTATAAGCGTACTCTCCGGCAGGTGAAAATTTGTTATAAGTCCGTCGATAGCTTTAAATTTATAACCGGGATATATAAAAATATCCGTGTCGCCGGAGCATGCTTTAAGCTCACCATTAAATTTTGCCGCCACACTCTCAAGTGTCCGGCAGCTTGTAGTGCCGACGCTTATTACTCTGCCGCCCGAAGCACGGCACTCATTTATTATATCAACCGTTTTCTGCGGAAGATAATAGCGCTCGCTGTGCATTTTATGCTCGGTTATCTCTTCCTCCTTAACCGGGCGGAAAGTACCGAGCCCCACATGCAGCGTAACATAGCCTATTTTTACTCCACCCTCTTTAATTTTATCAAGCAGCTCGGGTGTAAAATGCAGGCCGGCTGTCGGCGCCGCGGCAGAGCCTTCCTCTTTTGAATATACCGTTTGATACCGCTCTTTATCTTCAAGCTCTTCGGTTATATAATGCGGAAGCGGCATTATGCCTATGGCATGCAGTATATCATGAAAGTCGCTTTCATGTGCAAATTTAACTATGCGGTTTCCGCTGTCAATTACATCTATTATCTCGCCGCTCATTAGGCCGTCAAAGTCGAATTTGTTCCCTACTTTGGCCTTTTTTCCCGGGCCGCACAACACTTCCCATACATCCCTCTCAATTTCCTTAAGCAGCAGAAACTCAACCTTTGCGCCGGTATCGACGCGGCGGCCGTAAAGGCGCGCTTCCAGCACCCGTGTATCATTGAGTATGAGGCAGTCGTTCGGCTTAAGCAGATTTGGCAGTGACGAAAATATATCATGCGATATATCTCCGCTTTCTCTATCCACTACCATAAGCCGCGAGGCGTCGCGCGGATATATCGGATGCTGAGCTATAAGCTCAGGCGGCAAGTCGTAAAAAAAGTCTGATTTTTTCATGTATTTAATATCATCTCACATTATATATAGTTATAATTAAAATATGTTTGACAAAGCATATAACCAGTGCTACAATTAAGCCATAAAATAGATATAGAGATAGAGGCGCGATAAAGATTAGTAACACTTATTGAGGCCAGCCAAGGCCGCTTGCAGATTAGTGCGAAATGCGGAACCGCCGAAGGAAAAAGCACGGCAAAGCCTTTTCCTGGTTGCAGGGTTAATAGCTCTGTGATTGTCATCATTTATTTATGATGGAGAGCTATCTTTACAGACAAAAGTCTGCACTTGGCACGCTTTCTATTATATTGCAATGATGACCGGTTATCAACCGGTTTTTTTATTACAGCGGCGTTTGCTTCTCCGACTTAATAAGATTACGTTCTTCTAAGCTCAATTTTTGCAAATCTATTTTGCCGAATATATGCGTATCCGCGCACACGCATGCCGGTAAATTAATAAAATATAACAGGCGCGGAGAAAAGGTGACTAAAATGAAAAATTATAATGTAGGCGTTATCGGCGCAACGGGTATGGTTGGCCAGCGGTTCATTACCCTGCTGGATAAGCATCCGTGGTTTAACATAAAGCTGCTTGCCGCAAGCGGACGCTCCGCCGGCAAGAAATATGCCGACGCTGTCGGCAGCCGCTGGGCAATGAAGACGGAAATTCCTCAGAGCGTGCGAGACATGGTTGTAATGGACGCTGTAGAGGACATGAAAAAAATTGCCGACGAGGTGGATTTTGTCTTCTGCGCCGTCGACATGAAAAAGGATGAGATAAAGGCTCTTGAAGAGGCATATGCCAAGTGCGAATGCCCGGTAATATCCAATAACAGCGCCCACCGTCATACGCCCGACGTGCCTATGATAATTCCGGAGCTTAACGCTGAGCATGCCGTGCTTATCGACACGCAGCGCAAGCGGCTTGGCACAAAACGCGGCTTTATTGCCGTAAAATCCAACTGCTCTCTTCAGTCATATGTACCGGCGGTATATCCTCTGCTCAAATTTAATCCCAGCCGCGTGCTTATTTCAACATATCAGGCTATTTCCGGCGCCGGCAAGACGTTTGAGACGTTCCCGGAAATTGTTGACAACGTAATACCTTTTATAGGCGGAGAAGAAGAAAAGTCCGAAAAGGAGCCGATGAAGATTTTTGGCACGGTGGAAAACGGCGTTATTAAAGAAGCCGTGCGTCCTAACTTCACTTCACAGTGCATACGCGTTCCGGTCAGCGATGGGCATCTTGCGTCGGTGTTTATTTCCTTTGACAACAAGCCTTCTAAGGGAGAAATACTCAAATGCTGGAAAGAATTTTCCGGCGAGCCGCAGCGGCTTAATCTGCCGAGCGCGCCCAAGCAGTTTTTGCACTATTTTGAAGAGGATAATATGCCGCAGACGAAAATGCAGCGCGACCTTGAGGGCGGTATGGCAATCTCCCTCGGCAGGCTGAGAGAGGACAGCCAGTATGATTATAAATTCATTGGTCTGTCGCACAACACGCTGCGCGGTGCGGCCGGCGGCGCCGTACTTATGGCGGAGCTGCTCTGCGCCAAGGGATATCTTGATTAATATCCACACAGATGCAGCCGGTATGCGTTAATGAATATCTTGCTGATTTTTGCACCGGCAAAGCTGTTTTGTACCGATATGCGCTTGATTAATCATACAGACAGGTAAAGTTTACTTCTGCTAAGCGGCGTCGTGATTAATACATGCACATGTATCATTGCCGCTTAAGGCAGATTATAATAAGTTATACACACGTATATTTATTTTTTAAGAGGTTATATGCTATGAAAAACACTATATTTAAGGGGGCCGGGGTGGCCATTGTCACTCCCATGAAGCCGGACGGCTCGGTAAATTACGACAAGCTTAGAAGTCTTATAGATTATCAGATTGAAAACGGCACTCAAGCTATCATCGCCTGCGGCACCACTGGCGAGTCCCCCACCCTAACGCATGAGGAGCATGTGGAGGTAATAAAGACAGCGGTTGAGCATACTGCCGGCAGAGTGCCGGTAATCGCCGGGACCGGCAGCAACGATACGCGCTATGCGCTGGAGCTTTCAAAAGAGGCTGAAGCGCTCGGCGCCGATGCGCTGCTTATGGTTACTCCATATTATAATAAAACCTCTCAGGCGGGGCTTATAAAGCATTATACTTATGTGGCGGACAATGTTAACCTGCCGATTATACTTTACAATGTCCCCGGCCGTACAGGGACCGATATAAAGCCGCAGACCTACGCCGTTTTGGCGGAGCATAAAAACATAGCCGCTATTAAAGAGGCCAATGCCAACATAAACGCCATAACCGAGACCATGGCGCTGTGCGGCAACAAAATTGATTTATACTCCGGCTGTGACGAGCATATTCTTCCCATTCTTGCACTAGGTGGAGTTGGCGTTATATCGGTTCTGTCCAACGTTATTCCGAAGCAGACAAACGATATCTGCAAATACTATTTTGACGGCGATATAGAGAAAAGCCGCTCGCTTCAGCTTAAATATTACAGTCTTATAAAGGCGCTGTTCAGCGATGTTAACCCTATACCTGTCAAAGAGGCCATGAATATGATGGGCTTTGATATAGGCCAGTGCCGTCTGCCGCTCTGCGATATGAGCGATGACGCAAAAAACAATCTGAGAGCTGAGCTTGAGAGAAATGGATTGCTGTAAATTTCATATTACAGCGTTGGCTGTATTTTAGAGTTTAGCTTATCTTTAATATAACGAGATAAAATCAGGCATAGCAAATCATTTATTGCTCAGGCTTGGCAGCTTCAAATAGATTAAGTATATTTTTGCTTGCTCTCTACTCTGCCCTGCACGCTTGATATATCAAAATCTTGCGATAAAATTATGCCCTGCATTAGTTATTAAAGCTTTGCAGTTTTAATATAACCGTATGACTTTTTCAATATAGCTGCAAGCTCAGACTGATTTATCCAACATTTAAATTAATGTATAATCTATAAAATAATCTTATAGTAAAATCATAGTTAGGATGTGCAAAAATGGTAAGAATACTTTTAGTAGGCTGCAACGGACGCATGGGAAGCGTTGTTACTTCTGTCGTATCTGAGCGCAGCGACTGCACAATCATTGCGGGTATAGATATTGACCCGGTTCATCTCAACAACTATCCGGTATATAAGGATTTTTCCTCATTTGACGGTGAGGCGGATGTAATAATCGATTTTTCGCATCCATCTTCCCTGCCTGGTATACTTGAATATGCAACTAATAAGCATATTCCGGCGGTAATAGCTACCACCGGACTTAAGGATGAGGATATAGCCAAAATAAAAGAGGCTTCTGAAAAAACAGCAATGTTTTTCTCCTACAACATGTCGCTTGGCATAAACCTTATTTTAGATTTGGTAAAAAAAGCGGCGGCGCTCTTAGCCGACAGCTTTGATATTGAAATCGTCGAGGCGCATCATAATCAGAAAATAGACGCGCCGAGCGGAACCGCCATTATGATAGGCAACGAGATACGCTCGGTGCTTGACGACGAGTATGAATATGAGTATGACCGCCATGACGACGTCCACAAGCGCAATAAAAAGGAAATCGGCATGCATTCTATACGCGGCGGCTCAATAGTCGGAGAGCATGAGGTAATTTTTGCCGGACGCGACGAGGTGATAACCATATCGCATTCAGCACGCTCGAAAGAAATATTTGCCGTCGGAGCTGTTAGAGCCGCTCTTTTCATAAAAGATAAAACAAGCGGACTTTATGATATGTCAGACGTCATTTCCAACTCGTAACTCATTTGCAGCTGATATTTTCAGCGCAAGGCGGCCTTTCCAAATGTAGCAAAGCATGATTTAGGCAGTATTTTGCTCGGTATTATATCGGCAGCAAAAGCGATTAATGTTTTGAATAAGAGGTGAAAGAATGGATAATATCACTATTTCCGTAAAGTCAAATATATCTATGCTTATTTTAGACAACGTACCGTCGGACGCAGGTTTTATTTCTTTAGTATTTGACAAATTTTCAGATGAGGCCATTAACATAGACATGATAAGTCAAACACCGCCGCGCGGAAAATACACCTCTATTGCCTTTACTTTTGACGACAGTGAGCTTACAAAAGCGCTTGGCTGTTTAAGCCATATAAAGGAAGAATGTCCGTCTCTTTCTTCGTCGGTAAGCAGCTCAAACAGCAAAATCACGGTGATGTCTGAAGATATGCGCAGCGGATATGGCTTTGCTTCAAAAGTATTTTCTGCGGTGTCCCGCGCATCAGGCGATGTTCGCCTTATTACTACTTCCGAAACCGAGATATCTATACTTGTACCGGACCTTGACGAAAAGCAGTGCTTAAGCGAGATAACCGAGTGCTTTAATAAGAATTAATTAAAATATAATTTCAATCTCTATTACTTACTCTTAATTAATCTCATATAACTAAAAAAACGATACCGCTTATACGGTATCGTTTTTTAAATATATTGTTTAATCTTAAGAATGCACTATTTTGCTTTTTCCTGCCTTTTAAGAGACGCCTCAATAAACTTTTTAAAAAGAGGATGAGCACGATTCGGACGGCTCTTAAACTCAGGATGATACTGTACTCCGACGTAAAAGTCGTTCTGTGGAATTTCTACCGCCTCAACCAATTCCTTGCTCGGTGAAACGCCTATTATCTTAAGCCCGGCCTTTTCCATGTCCGCACGGAAGTCGTTGTTAAATTCAAAGCGGTGACGATGACGCTCAGCAATTACTTCCTCGCCGTATACTTCCCATAATGTGCTGTCCTTCTGCACAACACATGGATAAGCACCCAGCCTCATTGTGCCGCCGGTAAGTATATTTCCTTTCTGGTCAGGCATTAAATCTATTACCGGATGCGTGCTCTGCTCGTCAAACTCGCTGGAATTTGCGTCTCTCCAGCCAAGTACGTGACGTGCATATTCTATTACCGCTATCTGCATGCCAAGGCATATGCCAAAATACGGAATATTATTCTCTCTGCAGTATTTTGCAGCTATTATCATTCCTTCAATGCCGCGGTCGCCAAAACCGCCTGGCATTATTACGCCGCTGCAGCCGGCAAGCTTTTTGGCAATATTCTTCTCATTTATATTCTCTGAGTTAATCCATTCAATAGATACATCTGCGCCGTTTTCATACCCGCCGTGATACAGCGCCTGCGCCACCGAAAGATATGCATCCTCAAGCTTTACATATTTGCCTACAAGCGCTATCTTCACCTTTTTGCTGCAGTTCTTTATTTTATCAAGCATATTCATCCAGCCCGATAAATCTATATTGTCACAGTTAAGGCTAAGCTTGCGGCAAACTATGCGTGCAAGACCGTTTTCTTCAAGCATAATCGGCGCTTCATATAGTATCGGCAATGTGCGATTTTCTACAACGCATTCCTCTGTTACATTGCAGAACAGCGCTATCTTCTTGCGCGAGCTTTCATCCAGCGGAGAATCGCATCTGGCTACTATTATATCCGGCATTATGCCGTATGACTGCAATTCCTTTACCGAGTGCTGCGTAGGCTTGGTCTTAAGCTCCTTAGAGCTGCTTATATATGGTATAAGCGTTACGTGTATGAATACACAGTTTTCCCTGCCAACCTCATGGGATATCTGACGTATAGACTCCAAAAACGGCTGGCACTCAATATCGCCGGTAGTACCGCCTATCTCCGTTATTACAACGTCCGCACTGGTCTTTTTGCCCACGCTGTATATAAATCGCTTAATCTCATCAGTTATATGCGGAATAACCTGAACCGTCTCTCCGCCATATTTTCCGGCACGCTCGTTTGTGAGTACATTCCAATATACCTTTCCGGTGGTCAGGTTGGAAAATTTATTCAAATTTATATCAATAAACCGCTCATAATGACCTAAGTCCAAATCTGTCTCTGCACCGTCCTCAGTCACATACACTTCTCCATGCTGATAAGGACTCATTGTGCCGGGATCTACGTTAATATATGGATCCAGTTTCTGAGCCGCCACTTTCAGTCCTCTCGCTTTTAACAGC
>USGR01000043.1 GCA_900554165.1 uncultured Oscillospiraceae bacterium
TAATAAAGACGCTTATAGATAAAGGCTGCGCATATCAGTCGGGGGGCGACGTTTATTTTGACACGAGCAAGGCAAAGGGCTACGGCGACATATCACATCAGTCGATAGAGCAGCTACAGTCGGGTGCCCGAATAGAGGTATCGGACTTAAAACGCAGTCCGTTAGACTTTGCTTTGTGGAAAGGCGCAAAGCCGGGCGAGCCGTCATGGGACTCTCCGTTTGGCCCCGGCCGCCCCGGTTGGCATATAGAGTGCTCGGCAATGGCGCGGCGGTATTTAGGCAATACAATAGACATACACTGCGGCGGCCGCGACTTAATGTTTCCGCATCACGAGAACGAGACGGCGCAGTCGCGGTGCGCAAACGGCTGTGAGTTTGCAAACTACTGGATGCATAACGGTCATGTGAATTTTAATAACGAAAAGATGTCAAAATCAAAGGGCAATTTTTTCACTGTGCGTGAGATAGCGCAAAAATATGGGTATGAGCCCATACGTTTTACGCTGCTTGCATCGCATTACCGCAGCCCCATAAACTTTACCGAGGGTATAATGCAGCAAAATATCAGTGCTTTGCAGCGGCTTAAAACCTGCCGTGAAAATCTGGAGTTTTATCTGCAAAATGCACCGCAGTCAGGCGAAAAGGTTAAATTTGACAGTTTCAGAGCCGACTTTATTTCCGCACTTGACGACGACCTCAATACAGCCGACGCCATAGGCGTAATGTTTGAAATGGTAAAGTCGGTAAACGTTGCTATTGAGAACAAGATGGATAAGGAATCGGCTGAAAACGCCTTAAAGCTTTTTGACGAGTTTAATAATGTGCTTGGCGTACTTTATGAGGAGCCAGACGGCAAAAACGGCGCCGGCGATGACGATGCTGAGATAGAAAGGCTTATATCTGAGCGTGCGGCTGCAAAGTCAGAGAAAAACTATGCCAGAGCAGATGAAATAAGGAATATTTTAAGCGAAATGGGCGTAATAGTAGAGGACACTCCGCAGGGAGCAAAATGGCGCAGGAAATAGCGGCTGATATATAAATCAGGCGCTTTTTGCCGCATTTGCCGATAAGGTGAAAATGGCTGCAGTTGTTACATGTAGTATTTCTGTTGGCTATGGCTTTTCTAAAATACAAAATTACGGTAAAGCAACGCACAAATGCCAGATATAATCTTTTTAAATGAACTTATGCTTATATACCGCTGCACCAGAGCGGACGTTTAGGCCTTGTATATTGTTTTGCAGCAATAAAAGCTTGCAAAAAGTATTTTGTACAAAATTTTGCTTTCGGTATGCTTGCTTTTATAAGTATACCGAAAGCTTGTCCGTTATCTAAGGCTATAAATGTTTGTAATAAATATTACATAAAGGTTAAAAATTGCTGCTTTTGTAGATAAAAATAATAATTTAGATTATAATGTATGTAAAAATAATCTGAAAGGCGGCCGCACATGGCTGCGGCTTAGGAATGAATATGTCCAAAGAAGCGGTAAAAAGAATACCCGGTCTTGGCATGCGCTCATTAAAGACGGCAGTATCGGTTGCGCTGTGCTTTATATTTTTTGCAATATTACACACGCTGGTAGATTTTGAATTTTTCAATCAGGCCAATTCCATACCCGTTTATGCATGCGCTGCGGCTATTATATGTATGCAGAACACTGTGGAGGACAGTGTGACGTCTGGACTTTTTCGCCTTTTTGGCAACGCTGTCGGAGGCGCATTGGGAATATTGGCTCTTTTTGCCTTGCCGTATGTGTCGCTGCCAATACAGATAATAATAGTCTTTTTGGGCATTTTAGCCTGCATGGTGATATGCAATATAACGAAAAAGCAGCGTTCTTGTGCAATGGCCTGCGTGGTGTTTACAGTGGTAATATCGGTAATGGGCGACAGAGACCCGCTTGTATACGCGCTTTACCGAATTTTTGAGACGGTGATAGGCGTTATAATAGCAATAGGCGTCAATAAGTTTTTAATAATACCCGGATTTATGTATAGATTAAGGGACAGGCTGCTAAAGGGCAAATCCGGCAAATTAGATGCTGTGGAGGCTTGTGCGGAAAATGCCGAACGGGACGGCGCACCGGCAGGTGAAACGCCGGCGGCTCTTGGCACAAGCGGTGAAGAGAGAAGCACCGACGACACAGCGGAAGTTCTGACAGGCAGTGACAATAATGAGTCAGCGCCCGCCTCAAAAACAGAGGTAGAGCCTGTAGACATTGAACAATACGGAGCGCCTGCGTCTGATAAGACGAATGCTTTAGGCATTGAAAATGCAGCTGATAATGCCGTCGGCGCCGATATAACCTGCAGCGGGATAGGTGTCGATGAAAATGGCTCAGCATCTTTGAATGTGAAAACATGCGCAGAGCCGGCAGACGCATCAAAATAGTGTTTGATAAAATAATATATGTTTGATATAATTAATGAATAATGATATGAATGAGAGTGGGACGGATATGCGCGGCAAACTGATAGTGATAGAAGGGCTGGACGGCAGCGGCAAGCAGACGCAGTCTGAAAAGCTGTATACTTATTTAAAGAACGGCGAGCGTCTTGTAAAGTATGTATCGTTCCCGGACTATTCATCTCAGTCGAGCGCGCTTGTAAAGATGTATCTTTCGGGAAAGTTCGGCGATAAGCCGGGCGATGTCGGACCATATGCGTCGTCATTGTTTTATACGGTTGACAGGATTGCCAGTTTTAAAACAAGCTGGGGTGAGTATTACGAAAACGGCGCAATAATAGTTGCCAACAGATATACCACATCCAACGCCGTGCATCAGACCTGCAAGCTGCCGGAGGAGCAGTGGGACGAATATCTCGACTGGCTCTATGATTTGGAGTTTAATAAGGTCGGCCTTCCCAAGCCGGACGCCGTAATTTATTTAGATATGCCGTCGTCCGTTTCCAGCCGGCTTATATCTAAGCGTTACAGCGGCGATGAGGATAAGCGGGACATACACGAAAAGGACCGCAGATATTTAGAGATAAGCAGGGTATCGGCGCTTTATGCGGCAGAGAAGCTCGGCTGGCATGTAATAAACTGTGCGGCGGACAGGGAGCCGCTGCCGGTAGAAGAGATACACAAAAGAATAGTGGAGTATGTAGAAAAAACAATAAGCTAAAGGATGACAGATATGGTATATGTGTTTTTAGCCGATGGCTTTGAGGAAATAGAAGCAATAGGAATAATAGACATATTAAGACGTGCCAATATTGATGTCGCAACTGTTGGCGTCAGCGCAAAAGCAGTTCGCGGCTCACACGGCATAGAGGTTATAGCCGATGTTTTGGCGGATGAAATAACGCCGGATGAGAGACTTGAAGCGGTTGCGCTTCCCGGCGGCATGCCCGGCATGATTAATTTAGATAAATCTTTAAAGGTGCATGAATTTTTAGATTATGCCAATAATACAGGAAAGCTGTGCGCGGCAATCTGCGCCGCACCGTCTGTGCTGGGCCACAGCGGGATTTTAGAGGGCAGAGAAGCTACATGCTATCCGGGCTTTGAAAGTGAGCTTAAAGGCGCAAGCCTCAGCGATGAATATGTAGTGCAGAGTGGCAATGTGATTACGGGCCGCGGCCCTGGTGTAACGACGGATTTTGCATTCAAAATGGTAGAATATTTGGCAGGAGAAGAAACAGCAGAAGACATAAGAAAGGGCATGCAATGCCGGAAATAAGAGATATAAGGGAATATAAAAAGGAACTAAGGGAAAAGTGCAAAAAAGAGCGGGCTGCAATGTCGCTGAAAAAGAAAGAGTCGCTGGACACGGCAATAGCCAGGCGCTTTCTTCGGTGCAGAGATTATAAACAGGCGGACACATTGCTCATATATATGTCTAAAGGCATAGAAATAAGCACAAGCTATATATTGGAAAGCGCACTCTCCGACGGCAAAAGGGTAGCAGTGCCGTATTGTAGGACTGATGTAACAGACCTTGACTTTTATTATATAGAATCTACAGAAGATTTGAGTCCGGGTGCATTTGGCGTGTTGGAGCCTGAGCCGCTGTATAGCGAAAAGTTCACTGATTATGAAAATGGTCTATGTATAGTTCCTGCATTATGCTATGACTTAAGCGGGTACAGATTAGGCTTTGGCAAGGGTTATTATGACAGATTTTTATCAAGGTACAAAGGTAAAACGGCAGGGCTTGCATATTCGTTTCAAATAAAGCGAAGTCTGTGGCACGGCCGCTTTGACAAGGCGGTAGATGTTATAATAACCGACAGATATATAAAGGGATGCGGCAGCCGTATAGATAAGCAAAAGCCCTGCCGCAATTAGGGCAGGGCGGATACTTAACTAACTGTCAATTGTTGCAGCAACAGCAAAGTATAAGTACTAAAATTATAATCCAGCAGCAGTTGTTATTGTTACCAAAACACATAAATTTCACCTCTAAAAAATATATATCAAAAGTGCGATTTTTCTGCTGCACTTTTGTTACAGTATATGAATTTTAGAACATAGTTGTTACTGTCATTTGTTTATAAATAAAGGGCTGATAATATGAAAGAAAATTTTAATTTTCACGGCGACGAGCATGACAAGGAAATAGACAAGATACTTGACGAGTTTAGGGATGACAATAACTTAAATTTGGATGACGAGTATAAAAGCGTTGGGAAATATGACTTTGACATGTTCATGCCAAAAAGCACTTCAAATTCAGAAGATACAGATTTTACAGTGCCATCGTCTGACGCGCTGAATTTTGGCGCTGGCGAAGACGATACGTTTATAGATGATGACTTTGTAATAAAGCATCACGAATACGTTCCGTCGGCCGGCGTTAAAGATATGCGGACAAATACGGCGGCAGCGCACAGCAGAGCTGGCAAGTCCGACAAAAATGGCAAAAAAGGCAAGAAAAAGCGCTCCAACGCATGGATAGTAAGCGTAATAGTGCAGATAGGTTTAATAGTTGGTTTATCGGTATTTTTTTCATGGGCGATTATAACTACACTGTGGGACGTATTAGCGCTAGGCAAAAACGAGTATTGTGAGGTAGTAATTGCACAGGACGCCAGCACTGCGGAAATAGCCGAAACATTAGAGCAAGCAGGCGCGATAGACCATCCGTTTTTGTTTAGGATGTTTGCTAAGCTAAAGGGTGTTGACGGCAGCCTGAGAAGTGGAGTATATAATTTTTATAACAGCATAGGCTATGAAGGAATAATATCGCAGCTGCAGGAGGGCGGACTTGCGGCCGACGAGGTAACGGTGACGATACCTGAAGGCGCTAATTTGGAAACGGTAAAGAGCCTTCTTGTAGACGCCGGCGTATGTACGGCTGACTCATTTGACGAGGCGGTTGCATCTGGCGAGTTCAATTACGGCTTTATAGAGGAAATACCTGTACAAAGGGTATATTACCGCCTTGAAGGATATCTGTATCCTGAAACATATAATTTTTATAAGGACGACACGGCTAATTCAGGTTTTACAGCATTAAATAAGCTGATATCGCAGCTCGATACGGTGTTTACCGACGACATGAAAGCGCGTGCTCAGGAGCTGGGCTATTCCATGCATGAAGTGCTGACATTAGCGTCTATAGTTGAATTAGAGGCCAGCGGCGACCCTGAAAACATGGCGAAAGTAGCGGCAGTATTTTACAACAGGCTGAACTGGACGGACCAGCCAAAACTATTAGGCTCTACGCCGACGGTGACATATGCGAAAAAGGCTGGGATAATGTACAATACCGAGGTAACCGAAGGCCTGCCGCCTGGACCAATATGCAATCCAAGCATAGACGCCATAAACGCAGTACTGTATCCGGCGGAAAACTTCGACTATGATTATTTTGTAACGGATAAAGACAAGGTGTTCTATTATAGCAAGACGCTTGATGAACATAACTCAACGATAGCTCGACTTAAGAGAGAGGGAAAATGGCAGTCGTAGTGGAAAGAAAGGGAAAACGCGGCAAAGAAGCGGAGCTTTTATCGCCGGCCGGCGGTCGTGAGCAGTTGGAGGCGGCGGTAAAGTTTGGCGCCGACGCTGTGTATTTAGCGCACGAGAAATTTAATATGCGTACCGGTGCGCAGAACTTTGACGATAATGGCCTGCGCAGCGCCGTAGAATATGTGCATGGCGCGGGCGTCAAGGTGTATATAACGCTGAATACCATGCCGCACAATGATGAAATAAAAGAGGTTCCGCAGGTTATAGAAACGGCGGCTGACGCCGGCGTAGATGCGTTTATTGTATCAGATGCCGGCGTTTTTGCCCTTTGCAGGAAATATGCGGAAAATACGGATATACATATATCTGTTCAGGCCGGCATAGTAAATTCAGAATCGGCGAAGATGTGGTACAACCTTGGCGCAACACGTGCGGTGTTAGCGAGGGAGCTTACACTTGATGAAATATCTGATATAAGGGCAGAAATCCCGGATGATATGCAGCTTGAGGCGTTTGCGCATGGGGCCATGTGCGTATCGCGCTCAGGAAGATGCCTTTTGTCGGATTACATGACGGGGCGCGACGCCAACCGCGGCGACTGCGCGCAGTCATGCAGATGGAGATATGCGCTGTGCGAGGAAAAACGTCCGGGTGTATATTATCCGATAGAGGAAGACGAAAGCGGGTCATATATACTCAATGCAAACGACCTTAACATGGCGGCGTACATAGACAAAATGTCACAGGCGGGAATATATTCTTTTAAGATAGAGGGCCGGGCAAAATCAGCATATTATACGGCCGTCACCACTTATGCATACCGCGCTGCGATAGATGCATATCTTAAATCAGAAAGCGGTGAATATAGACCGCAGCAGTGGGTGCTTGATGAACTGGATAAGATAAGTCACCGCGTATACAGCACAGGTTTCTATTTTGGCCGTCCGACTGGTGAGCAGACATATAACACAGGCGGATATATCAGGACGCACCAGGTCGTAGGCATTGCCGGAGAATACAGCGGAGAACTTCTTAGGGTAAGTCAGCGCAACAGGTTTTACCGCGGAGATGTACTGGACTGCTTAGAGCCGGGAAAAGAGCCGTATAATGTAACAGTGGAAAGAATATTTAATTTATCTGGCGAAGAGATTGAGTGCGCGAATAAAGCGGCCGAAGATGTATTTATAAAATGCAGCAGTGCATATGTTGGCATCGGCGCTTATATGCGTAAAAAGATAAATTAACAAAAAATGCTATTGGCAATGTCAAATGCGCCGAGCATATATATGTTGGGAATTTATGAGTTAAAGCAGACGGCGCGGG